>JANQOL010000390.1 GCA_028289675.1 Pirellulaceae bacterium | reverse complement strand
TCAGGCTTCGCGTAAGCTATCCGTACCGTTCGTCCGCAAAAAAACACCTAAGCAAAGTAGGCTATGTCCGTTCGCACCCGTTTCGCGCCCAGCCCCACTGGCTTTCTCCACATCGGAGGCGTGCGCACCGCTCTATTCAATTGGCTCTTGGCACGTCAAGCAGGCGGTCAGTTCATTTTGCGTATCGATGACACAGACGCGGACCGCAATGTGGCGGCCGCACTTCGGCCCATCCTCGCCGGGTTCCAATGGCTGGGGCTGGACTGGGACGAGGGACCTACACCGGATGGCGGCGATTCCCACGGTCCCCATGGACCATATTTTCAATCGCAGCGTGGCGACTTGTATCAAGCGGCGGCCAAGCAGTTGTTGGCAACCGGCTGCGCGTACCGAGACTACAGCCGCCCGGAAGAACTGCAGACCCAGCGTGATGCCGCCCGGCAAGCTGGAAAGACGTTCGTCTACGACCGCCAGTGGATGGCCACCACCGACGAGCAGGCTCAACAATTTGAATCGGAGGGACGCTCGGCCACCGTTCGGCTAAAGATGCCTCGCGAAGGCACCTGTCGCTTTCATGATCTGGTGCGCGGCGACATGGAAGTGCAATGGTCCGACGAACAAGATCACGTGATTCAGCGCGCCGATGGCAGCTGCTTGTACCACCTGGCCACCGTCGTGGACGATCAGGCTATGGGGATTACCCACGTAGTCCGCGCTGAAGAGCATTTGAGCAACACAGCGCGACAAATTTTTATCGGCTCGTCGCTGGGATACGAAATACCAACGTTTGCGCATCTACCCGTCGTGGCCGAACCAGGAGGAACTGCCAAGATCAGTAAACGCAAGCTGGACAAGTACGAAAAGAACAAGGACTTTGCCACATTGCAGCAACTGGGTTCGAACATCGCCCAGCAAATCGGTCTGGACAAGGATCGCAGCCTGTTCAACCCCATCGTGGTCGACTTTTATGAATCCATCGGCTGCGTACCACAGGGAATACTGAACTACCTGCTGCTATTGGGCTGGTCGCTGGACGACAGCACCGAAGAATTTAGCCAGCAAGATATGCTGCAGCACTTTAGTTTGGAACGAGTCAACAAGGCTCCGGCTAGCTTCGATCCTCAGAAGCTGCTTAGCTTCCAAACGCGATGGATGCTGAAACTGAGTCCTGAACAGCGAGCGGAGTTGTGCTTGCCCTTTCTGACGGCTGCGGGCGTTGTTCCCGCAGGCACACTGCCGGAGCATCCCTCTCACGCTAGGCTGTTGCAAGTGATCGCGGCCGCCGATGACCGCATCAAGATGGGAGGGGACATTCTGTCCTTCCAGGATTTCTTCGTTGACTGCGATGCATTGCATTACGACGCGGCCGCCGTGGAAAAACGACTGAAGAAGGATCCAGATGCCGTCGATCGGCTGCGCCGCTTCCGAGACCAGCTGCGGCAGCTGACCGCCTTTGAACCGTCCGACGTCGAAGACTGCCTGAAAGCGTTCGTGGCCTCGGAAGAAATAAAGTTCAATCAGATCATCCACGCCCTGCGCGTGGCCACCACGGGCAAGGCAGTCGGTTTCGGCATGTTTGAAAGCATGTCCATTCTGGGACAGGACGAGTGCCTGGCACGCATCGATCGCGCACTAACTTTGGTCTGATGGCCTGGGTGGTCGACCGGCAAGTTCACCAATGAGAAACGGCGACCATATCTCATCAAGACATGGCCGCCGTAAAAATGAAGTTGTGCTGTTAAAGCAAGCTCCGGGTTGCTCCCATCTATCGTCTTGGTCTACGCGCTCTTCTTCTCAGTCGGCAGCACCTTGAACGGTTTGATAGAGCCATCGGCGTCATCTTGGTCGATGGTGAACACCGTTCCCTTGGGCTGTTCGGGCAAATCGAACATCACATCCAACATGACGCTTTCGACGATCCCGCGCAGTCCGCGTGCCCCAACCGTCTTGTCCAGGGCCTTTTGGGCGATGGCATGCAGTGCCTTATCGGTGAAGTGCAGCTCACAGTCTTCCATGCCAAACAGGGCTTGGAACTGTTTCACCAATGCGTTCTTGGGCTCGGTCAGGACTTGAATCAAGCCGGCTTCGTCCAGAGGTGCCAGGGCCGACACGACCGGCAGGCGTCCGACGAATTCAGGAATCATGCCGTACTCCAACACGTCGTCGGACGTCACCTGCGGCATCAACTCGGCGGCCGTTAAATCGGACGCGTGCTGCTGGCCGGCGGCTCCGAAGCCGAGCGTCTTTTTGCCCAACCGCTTGCGGACAATCTCGTCGACACCGACAAACGTTCCACCGCAGATGAACAAGATGTTGGACGTGTCCATCTGGATGTACTGCTGTTCCGGATGCTTGCGTCCGCCTTGCGGAGGCACGTTGGCGACCGTGCCTTCCAGCATCTTCAGCAGCGACTGCTGGACGCCCTCACCCGACACGTCCCGCGTGATCGACACGTTGTGGCTGGTCTTGCCGACCTTATCCACTTCGTCGATGTACAGGATGCCGCGCTGCGCGGCCTCGACGTCAAAGTCGGCAGCGTGTAGCAACTTCAGCAGCAAGTTTTCGACGTCTTCGCCAACGTAACCGGCTTCGGTCAAGGTGGTGGCATCGCCGATCGCAAACGGCACATTCAGCATCTTGGCCAGCGTGCGAGCGAGCAACGTCTTGCCGCTGCCGGTCGGCCCGACCAGCAGAATGTTGGACTTTTCAATCTCGACGTCCGTGCCCGTCCATTCGCTGGACAGGCGCTTGTAGTGGTTATGGACGGCCACGGCCAACACCCGCTTGGCGGAAGCCTGCCCGATGACATACTCGTCCAAATGTTCGACGATGTCTCGAGGAGAGGGAATCTCATTGAAGAGGTTGTTGCTCGGTCCGCGGCGCTTCTGCTCTTGATCCAAGATAGACTGGCACAGCTCGATGCACTCACCGCAGATATAGACGTCCCCTGGTCCTTCGACGAGCGGCCCGACGTCGCGATAGCTCTTGCGACAGAACGAACAAAAAGCATTCTTCTTGTTCGATCCACCTGATCCACTTCGACGGCCCGAAACTACATCCTTACCAGAAGGCATACACGACTCCTTTGCTCGATTGATCGCCTCGACCAACAGCCCTTGAGCCGAGCTCTACTGCTGCTGTGCCAAAACGAGTAGGCATACACGTAATGTCGCTCGAGGGTGCTTGCTGATAGGTGGCGCGATCAATCGCGTCCAACCTTCCATCAAGTCCGGGCATCCGTGTCCTCGGGATCGAGCCAAAAGGAAATTCCATCGGTGTCAGTACTAACCAGCCTCCCAGGCCAGCCCATGCTCAGTAGCAATTCCGCTTGCACCATAGGAAAGTGTAAGTGGACTACTGGCCTGGACGCGTATCCTGCGTTTTCCCAAGCACCGCCTTTATCTTTCGGAGTTCTGCATCGTCGATGTCACCCTCAAGCCGCATTTCTTCGAAGTTGTGGGTCAAATCAGCGGCGTTGGTGTCGGCTTTACTGGTCGAAGGACGCAAGCGTGTTATGACAAGGAACCCTGTATAGGACAGGGCCAACACGATCGCTACCGCCAACGCGGCCTGCACATTCGGTTGACTTAACAAATCCCACATAAATCCGGCGACGTTGGTCTTGAGCGTTGCTTCAATCCGGCGGCGACCACATATTACGCAATGTCGAATGGAAAAGTCCAGGAATTGCTCGGCTAGAATTCGCAGATCCCTTGGGAATCACCACTCCAACCGCCCTACCCCCCCACATTACCTGCTGGGCAATCTAGTGTCGCTGTCGCCGCCCGACAACCCAGGCACTCGCTAGTTCTGGCCCATCGCTGTGTCGCCCTTCGCCGTGTCGCCCTTCGCTGTGCCACTACTTGGAAAGCAAGCGCAATCGGTGGTTTTCGGAATCACCGATCAACAGTTGCCCATCCGGCAGCAGGCACACGCCATGCGGTCGAGCAAGTTGCCTGTCCCGCACCTGATCTCCGTCTCCGTTGAAGCCAGGACGGCCCGAGCTGCCAACGACAGTGGAGATGGTGCCCCGCGCAAGGTCGACGCGCCGAATGGCATGATTCTCCGTGTCGGCGATGAACAGCGCCACCTCCGGGTCGACAGCGATGCCCTTCGGGCCGGCCAATTGGGCCTGGAGAGCATCGCCGCCGTCTCCCTTGAAACCCTTTTTGCCTGTCCCGGCTACGTGAAACACACGTCCGTCGGTGCGGTCCAGTCGCCAGACGCTATTGCCCTCGCGTAGCACAATCCACAGATTCTGTTCGTCAATCGCCAGCGAACGTGGACCTGCCAACGGTTGCTCCGTTGCGACACCACCGTCTTGCGGCCGGCGTTTCTGACCGGTGCCGCAGACCGTCGATATGATTCCGGATTGCAAGTCCACGCGTCGGATTCGATGGTTGCCAAGGTCGGCGATGAATAGTTCCTGACCGTCGACGGCCAAGCTGTAAGCTTGGTCCAATTGCGCCTCGTTAGCTGGTCCGCCGTCTCCCGAAAATCCAGGACTGCCCGTTCCGGCCACGTTCTTCCATCGACCGGTGCTGGCGTCGATCATGCCCACCCGATGGTTCGACGTGTCGGCGACGTATATGTTGCCGGCATCGTCGATCTGAATCTCATGCGGCCTGTTCAGTTGCACCTGAGTCGGATAGTCACCGTCGCGGCCCGAGAGACCTGCCTTGCCCGTGCCCGCTATCCGGTCGAGTCGACGATAGGTAGGGTCCAATCGGTAAAGCACATGCTGGTCGAACGAAGCGATGATCAGACTGCCGTCCTGTTCCGGTTGGACGCCGAAAGGATTCGACAGTGGCACTGCTAACGCCCTACCCTGCTCAACCGGTTCGCCGGTCTTGCCGTTGCCCGCCAAGGTGGAAATCTCTTTGAACGTTGCGCCTACTGGTTGCGCCGCACAGTTGGCCGCAGCGGCAATCCACAGCGTCAGCAATGGCAACGTGCTTCGAAGGCATTTCGCCGTCTGTGTCAATTGGCCCGGCATGTCTGGACTCCTGGTCGTCTTGGCTCTGGCGGTTTGGGGCTGCTTGCGGTGGCTTGAGGCGCTGGTGACGTACCGGTGCAGCGCGTCACTTGCGTCTGCTCTCCAAGCCGTCGACCGCTCATTCTAACGCAGCCTGTCGTGCCGCCTCGCAACGTGTCTTGCCTAAACCGTCCCCTCACCGGCAATCCTGCGTTTGTCCAACAAAATGCCCATACAAAGGCTATTCGGCGCGTTGAACTTACCTAGCGGGCAAGTTACCCTAGCGTCGCCCACCAGCAGATGCCAGCAATTCACCAATGTTTGATCGATTGAGACCGTAGCTCATGAGTAACTCTAACGACCCCACTTCTTTGAATTACGCCGCAGCCCCCAACGCCGAGCGGCTGCTGTGGGCCGGATTCGTCGCCATTCTGGCCGCAGGTGTCGGATTCTCGGTTCGTGGTGCCAGTGTACTTCAGGAGTGGTCCCAAGCGTTTGGCTTCACCCAGACCGAATTGGGAGGCATCACCGGAGGTGGTCTGGTGGGCTTTGGAGTCATCATCATTCTGTCCAGCTTTATCGCCGAATCGGTCGGCTACTCCAAACTAATGAAGTTTGCCTTTGCGACTCACTTTCTGTCCGCCGTGGTGACCCTCGCAGCCCCGGCGGTGTTCGCGGCCATGGGTAAAGATGCCACCTTCTGGACCCTTTTCGTGGGCATGTTTCTGTTCGCCATCGGCAACGGGGTCTGCGAGGCGGTCGTCAACCCGCTCGTAGCCACGCTGTTCCCGAACAACAAAACGCACTACTTGAACATCCTGCACGCGGGCTGGCCGGCCGGCCTGATCCTGGGTGGTGTCGCGGCCATCTTCTTGGCCGGCAACGTGACTTGGCAAATCCAAATCAGTCTGTTTCTCGTGCCGGTCGTCATCTACGGCTTCATGATTTTCGGCGAAAAGATGCCAGCCACTGAGGCCAATGAAGCGGGGATCTCGTTCGGCCAAATCATGATGCAGTTCGTGTCTCCGGTGTTGCTATTCCTGCTGGTGATTCATGCCATGGTGGGATATGTCGAACTGGGTACCGACTCCTGGATCGCTCGCATTACCGGATCGATTCTGAATGAGACCACGGGCCGCTGGCTGTTTGTTTATACGTCGGCTCTGATGTTCGCCCTGCGATTTGTGGCCGGCCCCATCGTCCACAAGATTTCACCTTTGGGTCTCTTGCTGGCAAGCTCAGTCTTGGCCGCCATCGGCTTGTATGTGCTGGGAGGCGTCAGCTCGACGATCGCCGCCCTGGCCGCATTGACCATCTACGGCCTTGGGAAGACGTTTTTCTGGCCCACCATGTTGGCCGTCGTTTCCGAACGATTTCCCAAGGGCGGTGCGGTCACGCTGGGTGTGGTCGGCGGTGTAGGCATGCTGTCCGCAGGTCTGCTGGGCGGTCCGGGCATCGGCTTCAAACAAGACAAATTTGCTTCGCAGAAGCTTCAGGAGTTGTCACCCAACGCCTTCGAGCGATACAAGGCAGCCAATGAAAACCAATTCCTGATGTTTCGCACCAATGGCTTGGACGGCTCCAAAGTGTCGACGCTGAGTGATGAAGGGGAAAGCCTTGCCACCGAATTGTCGATCGTCGAAGGCGCGGGAGACAGCAATGCGAACTTGGAAGCCCTCAGCGACTGGTGGGACAATGCCAAGAACTATGTCGCCGCCGACCACGAGCCGGTTGACGAGGCCACCTTGCATGGTAGCCGCATGGCTCTCAAATTGACCGCCATCGTGCCTGCGATCATGGCGGTGTGCTACCTGCTGTTGATGGGCTACTTCAAGTCCATTGGCGGGTACAAAGCACTGACGGTCGAGGACGAGGACGCAAGCGCCGCAGAAGCCGGTTAGCGCACCTTGCTGTCCACTGCATAAGCAGTCATGACCGCCAACATCCCACACGCCCAATACCCATTGGGCGTTTTTCTTGCGCTGACCAATGGCCGCTGGCGATGAAAATTCGCACTCGCCGAATCGCCCCTTGCTGGGAACCTATGCTGTTGCAGAGGTGTCCTACCCACAGAGTGACGGCCCAGCGCGCGATCGAAACAAGCTACTACGGCTGGCGTAGACACTTGGCACGCTCGACGAACAGTGATGGCGGCTGATTTCGTCGACTAAAGGCACCACTCAGCGTGATCACGCTCTATGGTCCGCCCTTTTCCCTTACGCGTCGTCGTGGGATGCGAATGGGACCACGGACATTTGGGCAAGTAGTCATGAGTGTTGTCGCCGAAATAAAGTTGCGGAAAATCCCCTTTGCGAGCCCTATATTTTGTCGAGCTCTGCCGAAATAGAGAGTAAACCGAGTGCGACGAGTCATCTCCGCTTCTCAAAACCAAGTTTTCGAAAACCGATTTTCTTCCCTAACAGTTTTTCCACAGCTATGGTCACCAGTACGCGCAACCAGTCCTCAGCGGAGCAACGGCAGTTTCCAAGCGCCGTGCCTCAGTCGCTGGGGTATGACTTCGCGTTGCTGGGGCTGAGTGCTCACGAGTCACGCGTCGAGGTGATCCGCCGGGCGGCCAAGCAAACCGCTGCGCGTATCCACGACATTGCGACGGATCCTGGGGAACAGGACTCCATGCTGACCGACTTGGCGAACAGCACTTATCGCTTGCTGGACCCGCGCCGCCGCGACAAGATGCTGGAACGTGTTCAATTGTGCGTCCCCAGCGAACTGGATCTGGATCTGCAGAAGGGCTCGCGCCAATCATTACTGCGCCAAGCCAGGCCTGAGATTCGTGAATTGGTCTAACGTCGCGGGCTCCATCTAGGGTTCACCACGGCTCTCCAGGAATGTCGATAACCGGAGGCACCTGCGGCATGTTGCCAGCCTGCCTGCCGTCGTGCTTTCGGCGCTCATGATGGACGTCGCGGTATAATGCGGCTACAGCGATTGTTACGTCGAACCGCGCTCTGACGCCCTTGGCGACAACCACTAACACGCTGGCGCGTTCGACGGGCCATCTCAAGATAATTGTACTGCGGATAACTGAACCAGCATGAACATTTCGACCACCGACCGACCGGCCACTTTAGATGAGTTGCAAGCTAGCGGTTGGCAATCCAAGTCCGTCAAACAAGAGATTCGCGACAACTTTACGCGTATGTTGGCCGCGGACGAAATCCTCTATCCGGGCATCATCGGCTACGACGACACAGTCATCCCAGAGATCAATATCGCCTTGCTGTCCGGACACGACATGCTGTTCTTAGGCGAGAAGGGACAAGCCAAGAGCCGGCTGATGAGGTCTCTGGTGCAATTCTTGGATGAATCGATTCCCTACCTGGACATCCCCGGTGTGGCGCTGCACGAGGACCCCTTGCATCCGATCACCGGAACGGCTCAACGTTTTTTGGCCGAACATGCCGCCGATGAAATCCCCATCGCTTGGTGGCCACGATCCGAACGCTATGCCGAGCGGCTCAGTCCCGGAACGAAGTTCGCAGATGTGATCGGAGAAATCGATCCGAGCCGGCTCACTGGAGGCGTCAGCATGGGCTCGGAAGAGGCATTGCATTTTGGACTCATCCCCCGCATGCACCGCGGCATCTTCGCCATGAACGAGTTGCCCGAGTTGGATGAGTTAGTGCAGGTTGGCCTGTTCAACATTCTGGAGGAACGCGACGTCCAGATTCGCGGTTATCCCATCCGTTTTGATCTCGATATCTTCATTTTGTTTTCGGCGAATCCCAGCACGTACAACCGTAGCGGAAAGGTCATTCCGCAATTGAAAGACCGCATCGGGTCGATTATTCAGACGCATTATCCCAGGGAGAGATCCCAAGGCATCGACATCATGCAGCAAGAGGCGGCCGCTGATTTAGATGGCGATTATCCAGTTCAAGTGCCGTATTTCATGGCTGAGATCATCGAGGAGATTACGCAGCAAGCCAGGAACAGCAAATACATCGATCAAGCATCAGGGGTTTCCGCTCGGTTCAGCTTGGCCAATTACCGTGCCATGATAGGCTCGGCGCGCCAGCGGTCGATTGTGTTGGGCGAAACACCCGCCGTCCCTCGCATCAGTGACCTGGGGCACCTCTACGCGTCATCGCTGGGCAAGCTGGAACTCGATTTGATGGGCAGTCATCAGATGTCCGAGTCCCAGATCCTGGACGCACTGATTGCCGAGGCGATCAAGTCGGTTTTCGGTCAGTATGTGGAGCACTATGGCCTGGAGCAGATCGGCGAGATCTTCAGCAAGGGTGTGCGCATCGAGGTTGGCGACATGCTACCCAGTTCCGAGTACGCCGAAAGACTGCAGGCCGTGCCACCTGCCTGGGAAAAAGCGTTCGAGGTGAACGCCAGCGACAGCGATGCGGTGCGAGCGGCTTGCGTCGAGTTCGTGTTGGCCGGCCTGTACTCCATCGACCACATTAGCCGAGCGCAGAAACACGGCAAAGTACGCTATGAAATCTAGTAGCCGCCGCCGCCGATCGTTCGGACAACTCGCACGCTTGACTGGCCTTTAACAGAGCCCCTTTCCGGTCCAAAACGCATGTCACGGAAATCAACGATTGGCGGCATTGTACACATCTACCAGAAGTACAATCCCGCCGAATTTCCCAGCCCCACTCAGCCACCACCCGACTTGGTGTCGCCAGCCTTCGAACACGCGCTGATGTACGGGAACTTTCGCGAACTGACGGAGGAAGAGCTGGCCCGCGCGGTAGAACTGGATCCCAGCCAAATCGCTGGACTCGGACCCAGCATCGATTTCTTGCGGCAGCTGCTGGAGGAACGTAAACGCAAAATCCTGGCCACCTACGAAACCCATACGGTGGTGAAGAAGGCCACCAAGAACTACACCAACGCGGCTCGCCAGGCCGATCCCCCGACTCGGCTACGTAGCGTCTACAAAAAGGCCATCCAGGACGAACAGATCTATTTGCTCGAGCGGATCTATTACCAAGTCGGTGATGACGTCAGCCGATTTGCAACTCAGCTGGTGCACGTCATTGATCACTTGGGCAACAAGTATCAGATCGAAGAACTGCACTCGCAGCACGAGTTCACGGGCACGCAAAAGATGTCCGTACCCAAAGCTCTGGAAATCAAACAGGAATTGGAAGAGATCGACCGGTTGTTGTCCCAACTGGAGGAAGCGTCGCGCACTGCACAAATTGGCGTCATCGACATGGAAAAATTGGGGCAGTTTGCGTCCACTGAAGACATGGCCTCGCTGCAGGAACTGCGTGAGCAAGTCGAGAGCTTGGTACGCGAGATGGCCGAACGGCAGGGACTGGACCGCGACCCGGCCAGCGGCGCTTTTCGGTTGACACCCAAGGCAACCAAGATCTTTCAAGGCAAGTTGCTGGATCGCATCTTTTCGAATTTGCAAGCCGGCCGTACCGGACGACACACCGGCCGCATCGAAGGCGATGGCAGCGTCGAGATCCCGCAAACCAGAAAGTACCAGTACGGTGACAGCCTGGCGAACATGGATACCACGCAAACGGTCATCAACGCCATGCTGCGCGATCCTGACGCGCAACCCGTGCGTATCCGGTCCGACGACATTGAAGTCCATCGCACCCGCAACTCGCCTAAATGTGGCACCGTCGTCATCATGGACATGAGCGGGTCGATGCGCTACGACGATCAGTACATGAACGTCAAACGCATGGCCCTGGCATTGCAAGGCTTAATCACCAGTCAGTATCCCGGTGATTTCCTGCGGTTCATTGAAATGTACACTTTCGCCAAACTGCGGCCGGCCGGCGAGATCATCGAGCTGCTACCCAAAATGGTCACGATCCACGATCCTTGGGTACGACTGCGGGCCGATATGTCACGAGACGACATTAGCGAACTCGAAATCCATCCACACTTCACCAACATCCAACATGCATTGAGGCTGGCGCGGCAAAACTTGGCCAAGTTGGATTCACCCAACAAGCAAATCATCCTGATTACCGATGGACTGCCCACGGCTCATTTCGAAGACTCGATGCTGTACATGCTGTATCCGCCCGACATACGCACCGAGCAGGCGACGCTACGAGAAGGCCACTTGTGCCAGCGGGATGGGATCGTGATCAATCTGTTTTTGGTACCGAGCTGGTCTCAATCCGAGGAAGACATTCGTTTTGCCTATCGACTGGGGGAAAAAACCCGCGGCCGAGTGTTCTTTACGGCGGGCAAAGACCTGGATCGCTACGTGGTCTGGGACTACGTCGACCGCAAGCGCGAAATCTTGGGTTGAATAAAACGTTCATTGAACAGTCAATTCAACCACTTAGCGAACCGTCCCACGGATCGCTCGGCGGCTCTGGCAGGCGTGGATGAGTTTGCGTTTGCATGTCGTGCCGTGCGCTCATAAGCGTGCATGCCAAATAAATCGGTGAAGCAAGAAGAAAGACCGTGAACCCTAGCAAAAAGGGCAACGCGTCTACCAAATCTTGCCAACTCCAAATGCCCTCTGATCCATCGCCGAGCGTGTACACCGTCAGGTTACTGAGAATGACGTTGACCACGATGACCGTCAGTAGCGATATGACGATCATGATTCCACGCTGTATTGGCGTATGGCTACGTTTCCACAACACCCATGCCAAAACACCGAACCCGCCATAGAGGCCGCCGAAGCCGAGCAAATGCACGAAGCCGGGCAAGCCCGTTTGGTCACCTCCGAATGCACCTCCCCAGCCATCGATCAAACGACACAGGCCCAACAGTACCGCTACCTGTGTCGCCAGTGCCAACAAAGACCACAGGGAGATTCTCCGAGAGCTGACGCTCGGACCATCCGGCGCCAGCAATCCGATACCCAAGTAAGTACAAACAGCCCGCGCACCGGCTGCGGCAGACAGGGCAATCAGCGAAAACCAGCCTGCAACCGAATCTGCCAATAGAGATCCCAAATCAATCGACAGTCCCCAACAAGTGCTTAAGAAGCAAACGCACGTGGACAACAACGAGATCTTCCATCGCGTTGCCCAGGGCCGCAACGAACTGCCATGCCAGCAACCAACACTGAGTGCGAATCCGGCAAACCAGCCATAGAAGAGGGCACCGTTGACCAGCTCCGCAATCATCGCTACCCCGGAGCCGGCGATAAGATGAACCAACATGATCTCGGCCAACGTGCGGACGCTGCGGCGCTGTAGTGCAACCTGGGCAACTTGCGCACGCAGGTGATTCAGGCTGTCTTCAATGCGATCCAGTTGCTCTTGCCGATCCACGGGATAGCTCTGATCGTCGGACATCGATGAATTTCGCTTGCGGGGACCAATACCAAGGTAGTCGAGCTGGAGCCAGGCTCGGCTGCCATTATCTCAATCCGCTCCCGACAGTCGAGAACTGCAGTGCTCACAACTGTCTCCATTTGCCGACCACCTTGTCACACGAATCCGTTTCGAGGACAGTTGTCTGAATACCCAACAACCACCCAATCATCTCATCCCGTCTGTTGTCTTCGCGGTCGCGTCTGATCGCAAGATTGCGACTTGCACAACGTCCGCTACATCCTATCTGTCATGGCCCAACTGCTGACCAGTCTCGACAATTTTCCCAGTGAGCTGCGAGGTGGAGCCGTTGCGATTGGCAATTTTGACGGTGTGCATCGAGGGCACGCGGCCTTGCTGGCCCAGTTGACGGAGCAGGCACGGCGCTTGGGCGGCCCCGCCATCGTACTGACCTTCGATCCTCCTCCAGTTGCCATCTTGGTACCAGACAGGCCACCTTCGCTGCCGCTGACCACGATCCGTCGGCGAGCTGACTTGTTGGGCCGGTTGCACGTCAACGCGTTGATCGCCTATCCCACCGATCGCGCATTACTGTCGTTAGAGCCAGACGAGTTCTTTGAGCAGAAGATCGTCCAAGCCATGGGAGCTCGGGCCATCGTCGAAGGCCCCAACTTTCGGTTCGGCAAGGATCGAGCGGGTGACACCGATATGCTTGCCCATTTGTGCCATTCCGCGGGCATGGATTTGACGTTGGTAGCCCCACAAACCGACGGCTCGAACGAGATGATTTCCAGCACGCGTATTCGCCAGTTGCTCGCCGATGGTAACGTTGCTGGAGCCAACCGCTTGCTGACCCAAGCCCATCGGATCTCGGGGATCGTTGCCAAGGGAGCTCAGCGTGGCCGGCAACTAGGATTCCCCACCGCAAACCTGTGTGATTTACGCTCCATGTTGCCTGCCCAAGGAGTCTACGCGGGCGTGACTCGTCTGGACGAGCAAGAATGGACTTGCGCGGTTCACATCGGCCCAAATCCGACCTTCGGAGAACAGCAGGACAAAGTTGAAATTCATGTTTTGGATTGGTCCGGAGATTTGTACGGAGAAGAAATCGAATGTTCGTTGCTGGCTCGAATTCGAGGCGTTCAACGTTTCCAATCCGCTTCGGAGCTGCAAGCTCAACTGACCGCTGATCTAGCCGCCTGCCGTCAGGCAGTTTCTCGGAACGTTGATGCTTGAGTGAACTGCGATTCCGTGTGGCAGCGGACATAAATGGCGTTGGATTTTCAGGTTTTGGGCCAACTGCAATGCCCAGGCAGCTTGTTTAAACCTGACCTAGGTACGAACATAGGACAGTCATCTAGGAGCCGCGTCCGACGCCCGCGTTGGCTGCATCGCAATCATCCGCTGTATGGAAAACTCATGTCACTGAATTGGGACTTGCTGGCCAAACAAATCCACAGCTGCAACAGTTTTGTCTTGTGTAGCCACATTCGCCCCGACTGCGATGCCTTGGGCAGTGAGCTGGGCCTGGCCGGCATTCTCGACCAACTTGGCAAACAAGTCCGTATTATCAACGGGCACCCCACGCCACCTAATCTGGCTTTCATCGATCCCCAACGTCGCATTGAGGTCTTGGGGGAACACGTTCAAGCTGAGCAGATAAGTGGGGATTGCTTCGTAGTGCTCGACACGAGCGCCTGGGCTCAGATTGGCCCCATGGGCGATGTCCTGCGCGGCTTCTCAGGCAAGAAACTCTGTATCGATCACCATGTTGGCGAAGACGATTTGGGCACCCAGTTCTTTAAGGACACGCAGGCGGAGGCAACTGGCCACTTGGTGGCCAAGTTGGCCAAACACTTGAACGTGCCCATTAACAAAGACATGGCCAAGGCATTGTACGCCGCCATCGCCACGGACACCGGTTGGTTTCGGTTCGGGTCCACGACAGCGGACACCTATCGCGTGATCGCCGAGTTGCTGGAATGCGGCGCGGTTCCATCGGAGATCTACGGTGATTTGTACGAACGCGATACTCTCGGCCGAGTACGACTGCGCGGCCGTATCCTATCTCGCACGACTGCGGAGCTAGACGGCCAATTGGTTTACACGCACGTGTTAAAGGAGGACTTCGCCGAAACGGGAGCCGTTTCCAGCGACACGGAAGACGCAATCAACCTGACCCTGGCGATCGCTGGTACACAAGTGGCCGTGATCTTTGTCGAACAGTTGAACGATCCAGGCTTTAAGCTCAGCTTCCGCAGCCGGTGCGCGGTCGACTGCAGTCAACTAGCTGGCCGCTTTGGCGGCGGCGGGCACAAAGCGGCCGCCGGCGCGTTTGTGAAGGGCACGCTGGATGAAGTCCAGAGTCAGGTCTTACCGGTCGTGAAGCAGGCTATTGCCGATCAGTCGTAGCGTCGGCTGCCGAGTCTTGGCTGACTGCTGTTGGGCTGGGCGGATCTGCCGAAGCATCTTCGTTGCCTTCGGAGGCGTCCATTTCAACAGCGGATGATTCATCGCTGGCTTGCGGTCCATCGGCGGCCGACTCGTCCGAGGCCGGCTCAGCGTCTGCCTCTTCCGCTGCTTCACCCACCATCTCCGGGAAGAGCCTCTCGAACTCTTCTTGATAGTGGCCTTCACCGTACGTCAACTCGCCGCCTTGATAACCCGCCGTGCTCACCCCGGCCAGCATGAACATCGACCCGACGAGCCACATGATCCGCATGCCGACGTCTCCCGTCCGCCGCACCGAACGGGCCATCGGAATCAACAGCAGCGACAAGACGGCCACCGCAACGCCCAGCCATCGATGGCGGTCAATTGCACTGGTCGCAAAATCAAAACTGAACCCGGCCCCATAGCCTTCGTGTGGTGCATAAGCCCAACCACACATGCAAGCACCGACCGCAGACACGGCGCCGATCCACAAGCAATGAAAGGCTACAGGCTCGCAGTTGGTACGACTGAAGAACGAGAGCAAGACAAACAAAGTGGATACCGTCAGCAGGGCCACTGGGAAGTGGACAGATGCCGGGTGAAACAGCCCGGAAAAACTCCAAACACGCGACACCAACGATCGATTCGCGACATCCACTTCACTCTGCTCTGCCGATTCCTCTGCACCTTCGCCAGTTTCGAGAGGTGGTTCGGCCCATCTAGCGCCTTCTTCAATCCACACTTTCAAGGTCGCCAACTCCGTTCCTGTCAGCCGCTCGACATCGGCGTCCGGAGGCGGCATCTGCATATCGGGATCATCGGTAACGATGTAGTCTGTCCAAAGAAAGCTGTTCTCCAAGTCTCCTGGCTCTAGATATCCGAGCATCGACTCGGAATCGTCGACTCGAAAGTCGTTCTTGGCATCCTCGGGACCGTGACATTGCAGGCAC
>JANQOL010000369.1 GCA_028289675.1 Pirellulaceae bacterium | reverse complement strand
TTCGCAGCTGCCCGTCGGTTCCGCCGACCGCCAGTTGTTGTCCATCGGGTGAGAAGGCCAGCGCGAACAAGCTGGTTTCAGGAAGCTCCAACTGTAGCGAGGCAGGAGATACGCCATTCACATAGTCTTCGATCAGCTTCTTTTCTTCGGCCTTGCGGTCCGCCACGCGCTTGGCCATTGCAGCTTTGACATCGGCGTCCAGCTCACCGGTAAAGTCGTATGGATAGACAACGATTTCACTGTGGCCGTCCAGGGTGCTGGCCACGGCCAGCGACTGACCATCGCGGCTGATATCCACCGCGAAGATTCGTCCTGGAGTCGCTGGGAACTTCCGAATGAGATTGGCATCATCACCGATGCGACGCTCTGTTTCACGAAACAGCCGATACACCTTGGGCGTGCCATCGGCGCCTCCGACCAAAACCTCACCACGCTCCGGATGCATGGCTAGTGCGTTGATGCCGCCGCGCAATGCACCTGGAGTAATGGAAGTGATATTGTCGACAAAACGTTCCGTCTCCACTTCCGTCAATTTGACCGTCATGTCGCGGCCAGCGGAGACTAAGTGCTTGCCGTCGGGACTGAAGACGCAAGCGCGAATCCAATCCTCGTGAGCGCCTTGATGCAGCTTCTGCTCGCCGGTCCGGGAGTCAATCGCGCGGACAACGTTGTCCGCGGCGCCAAAGGCAATCAAGCTTCCATCAGGAGAAAATCGGCCTCCGTAAATTGTGTCGAAGGTGATCTGCCGACTCAGTAGCAGTTCCGCGTCCGCCACTTGCCAGACCTGCACCTCTCCCAGTCGACCGGGCGATCCCCCGGTGACGGCCAGTCGCTTTGAGTCTGGCGAGAAGCTAACCGATTCGATGCGCTCACTCAGTCCGACCAGGCGATGTCGGGTTTGCCGAGTTTCGGTATCAATCAACAGCACTTCTTGGAAGCCGGTGGTGGCCAGCCACTTGCCGTCGGGCGAATATTGGACCGCGGTGGTAACGGGCGGCCTGGAGTAACGGGGTGGATGTTGGCTGTCGTAGCGCGGCGCTTGAGGCCGGCTGTCATTCTTTGCCCCCTCGGCAATCCACCGTTGAATCAGCTCGATCTCCGCCGGCTTCAGCGGTTGATCCTTTTTGGGCATGGCCGCTTCACCGTCGACCACGACGATCATATCGATCAGCAAACTGGCGTCTGGATCGCCGAGGACAATGGCCGGCTCCTCGCTGTCACCTGCCTGTAGTAGGTCCTCGTACGTCGTCATGCTGAAGCCACCTTGTGCCTTCGCCGGCTGGTGGCAACCCTGGCATCGCGCGCGGAAGATCGGTTCGATGTCTCGGCTGTAGCTGACTGTGGCCGCAGCCGTCTTCTCCTGGGATAGAGCGGCTGTTGGGAATGCCAGACCAAGAGCCCATACGGCTGCCAACACATGCCAAGGTGCGGTACGCAAACGGTTCATCATGGATCCAATACCGGCGTCGAGCGGAATGGGAGGAACTCCCTAACGTGCGGCATGCAGGCCGCAAAAGGTGGGTAGGCGAGGTTAACTCACCTTATCCTTCAGGATACCTCAGGAGTCCAATACGGATCAAGCTTTGCGACGGGTAGCTCGATCAAATCCCATGTTTTGTGGCTCAATGGGCTCCATCGCTCGACGAGTTCTGTCGCTTTGCCTTCGCTGGCACGGCGTGCACGCCATCCTGGTGCCGGAGGCCTAGCCTGTCCGCTGATGAGATGCCTCGCTTCTGCTAGAATTCCGCGGTGGCGACTCCCACTCCGACGCCGGATCCGCGCCAGCTGTTGGCACGCGTATTGCAGGGCAATCGAAATACTCAGCCGCCAACAATTCGATTTGTTAGTAACTCCTTCTCTTTCTCGGAATATGGTGTGTTCTCTTCTTCTCTCGCTGAGTTGATTACGGAAAACAAGCCACTGGCGCCTTTCTGTTGGCTCAAGATTGGTGGTAATGCGCGGTTTTTCGCGGCTCCCTCCACATTGGACCAGCTGTGCCAGTTGTGTACGGAAGCGACGCAGGCTGGTTTGCCGATCCGTGTCATCGGTGGCGGCTCCAACCTGCTGGTCCGGGCCGCTGGCGTCGACGGCCTAGTGCTGCATTTGACCGGCGAGTTGGCGGAAGTCAAAACGCAGGGGAACACCTTGTCCGCCGGAGGTGGGGCACCTCTGCATGATGCCGTTTCGCAGGCGGCCGCAGCTGGATTAGCCGGCTTGGAAGAATTCGCCGGCATACCTGGCTCGGTCGGCGGTGCCGTCGTCAGCAACTCGGGCGTTACCAATGACGATATCGGCAGCCGCGTCAAGCGAGTTCACGTGGTTCACCGCAGCGGCGAACCAGCGGTGATGGAGCGCGATCAGTTGCAATTTGGCTTTCGGCGAAGCAACTTGGAGGACCTCATCTTGGCCGAAGTCGAAATGGACTTATCCAGCGGTGACTCCGCTGAGTTGACGCGGCGGCTGCAGGCAACATGGATTGGCAAGCGCGCCACACAACCACCGACCGATGCCAGGGTCGCTCAAGCGTTCATTGAACCCAGCGGCTCCAGTATCGCGGATCTGCTGGATGCCGCAGGCATGCGTACCGCCGCGGAAGGTGAAGTGGCGATGAGTTCCCAGTTTCCCGGCTATCTGATGGTCAATGAGAATGCCGACGCCGAGCAGGTGCTAGCATTGACTTCGCGAATCATGCGGGCCGTTGAGGTCCAATCGGGAATTCAGTTGCAGCCTCAGCTGAAAATCTGGTAAACGGAATGGAAATCGGAGCTAACGCAGCTTCGATGGCTTACGAGCTGCGCGGCAGAGCAGCTTCGGCAATGGATTGCGACTGGGAAGCACATGTCCGCGGATGACTCCAAGAGTACTTACAGCGTCATCGTCGGTACGTTGCAGCATATTCCCGGCGCGGCTCTGCTGTTTGCCGTCGGACCGTTGTTGGTGCTGGGGTATCTAGGCTGGTACTACTATGGCGCGGACCATTTGGATCAGGCGCTCTACTCACTGAAGCAGGACAAATTGGAGATTACGCCCGCACCGGAGTGGATCAAGTCCGATGTGTTGGCGGAAGTTTACCGCGATGGCCGTCTAGACCGCGTTTCCCTGCTGGATCCTAGTGCGACCGCGACCATTGCCCAAGCCTTCGAGACGCACGACTGGGTCAAATCGACCAGCCGTGTGACCAAGGCCAACGGTGGTCGGGTGCTGGTGGATGTGGTTTATCGGCAGCCGGCGGCGATGGTCTACTACGTTCCCGCCACGGACGCTGGTGCCGCTGCACCGAGCGTGCAAGAGAACACACTGCAGGCTGGTTTTTATCCGGTCGACGGTGAAGGCGTTATCTTGCCAACCCGAGACTTCAATTCCGCGCGTGTCTGGGAGTACTTTATGATCTTCGCGCGGGACGCGCGCCCCGCCGGTGATATTGGCATGTCGTTCGGTGACGCTCGTATCGCGGAAGCCTTGCAGCTGTGCCAGTACTTGGAGGCGGACCGAGAAGACCTGGGCTTGCAAGAGGTCTGGGTCAATCACGAAAAGCCAAGTGCCGGTCCCAGTCCGTGGGTGTTGAAGTTGGTGACGAAAGACAAGTTTGAAATCGACTGGGGGCACGCTCCCAACGTGGAATCCGCTGGTGAGCCCACGGCCACCGAAAAGAGAAGTCGATTGATTAGTTGGTTGAGCGAGGTCCGTTCTGCTGGATCTCAGGGCAATCCCGTTGCCGTTCTCGATCTGCGGCACGTCGATCCGGGTTTGCCGGTGGCGACCAGTCGCTAAGCCGCAATGTCGAGGCTCTGTAGCCCACTGAGCTGGCTGCCACGATGGACGTCTTCTTGCGGTCCTTCGGCGGATTGGACTTTGTGCCGTCGGGTCGGGTTGGGTCAGCTTATTGAGCAGATCGGCGAGTCGCGGGACAGCCGGG
>JANQOL010000362.1 GCA_028289675.1 Pirellulaceae bacterium | reverse complement strand
ACTGGGCCGCCAGGAAGTGCCACAAGCGACCGCGGGTGACATCGCGGCCGTAGTGGGCATCGATGAAGTCGATATTGGCGACACCATTTGTTCCAAGGGGCAGGTCCACCCCCTGCCCCGCCTGACCGTGGACGAGCCCACACTGGAAATGGTCTTCAGCATCAATAGCTCACCATTCGCCGGGCGGGAAGGAAAATATGTCACCACCCGCCAACTGCGGACTCGGCTCGAAAAAGAACTCGAGCGCAACGTGGCGCTGCGCATGACGCCCGTCGAAGGCAGCGAAGCGTATGCCGTGCGCGGTCGAGGCGTGCTGCATCTGGCGGTGCTCATCGAAACGATGCGCCGCGAAGGATTTGAATTGTCCGTCGGAAAACCCCGCGTCATCTTGCGTACGATCGATGGCGTCGAGCAGGAGCCATTCGAGACGCTGAATGTTGAGGTCCCGGAAGACAAAGTCGGTCCCGTAATGGAACTGGTTGGGCATCGCCGCGGCACACTCGACGAAATGGTGCCGCGTGGATCGTACTCGCTACTGCGTTTCGACATCCCGGCACGAGGGCTGATCGGTCTGCGCACCAAATTGCTCAATGCGACGCAAGGTACGGCCATCATCCACCACCGCTTCAGCGGCTACCGGCCGCGCGAGGGCGAAGTGCCGCTACGCGGCCAAGGCGTTCTGATTTCCATGGTCACCGGAAAATCCGTGCCCTTCGCACTGTTCGGACTACAGGACCGCGGCGAGTTCTTCGTCGGACCAGGAGACGAAGTTTACGAAGGGATGATCGTCGGCGAAAACGCTCGAGAAAACGATTTGGTCGTCAATCCGTGCCGAGAAAAGAAACTGACCAACATCCGGGCAGCGGGCTCCGATGAAAACGTGATTCTCAAACCGCCTCGGATTTTGTTCTTGGAAGCCGCTCTCGAATACATCGAGGACGATGAACTGGTCGAGATCACCCCCAGTTCCATACGGCTACGCAAGATGAGCTTGCGCGAATCCGATCGACGACGGCAAACTCGCGCTGCCGCTGGACGCGCCGGCTAGCGAGAATCGCGCTAAGGCCAAAGCGTGTCGGGACTCAGCCCCAAGCGCTGAAGCTTGGGCAGCAGTGCGCGATCGATCTGCAACCGGTCTTCAGCCGACAGAATCCAGTCCGTTCGGCCGGCAACCGCGACGACCAAGGCCAAGGTGGCCGTGGCCGCAATGGGTCCGGCGGCAATCGACAACGGAGCGATGGTCAAACAAATCGTGCCCCAACCCAACCGGCAACCGGCTCGATTCATGTACCAGAACAACATCATCAACGCCATAAAATTGGCCGTCGATGTGGCGAGCACGGCTCCCGACAATCCCCAGCTGGCAATCCACCACGCGTTCAAGCACAAGTTCAGCCCCAGCGCGGCGACCAGCAGCATCGCTAACTGCCGGCCCTTCTCGGCGCACAGCATGTAGGGCTCCGAAACCAGGAACAAACTGACCAAAGTGGCCTGCATGAGCGCCAGCGGCAACACGGATTCGGCCAGTTGATACTTGCCATCAAACACCACGTCAAACATCAACGGCGCTATCAACATGGCGCCAACCGACAGGGCCAGAAAGCCGATGCACACCGATTGCACCATCTGCCGTATGCGACTCGCAATCTGCTGGCGGTTTCCTTGCTCCCAATCGGCGCTCAGATAGGGCAACAGGATCCCGCCCAGCATCAGTGCCAGACTGGTCAGCAAATTGGGTAACAAACGAGCACAGTGATATTGGCCCACCGTAGCCTGAGCCACGTCTTGGTCGGGGGAAATTAGATGCAACAACATGTATCGATCGCCCATCTCGAACAGATTGCTCAACAGATTGATCGTCCACAGACTCGCCGCGTAGGGCAAAATCCGCATCCAGATACTGTCGGTCGACGGCTGCGATTCTTGGGCGGAATCACTCGTTTGGTGGAAACCAAATTCGTGGCGATGACAACGGTACAACGTCCAGCAGCCGGGCAGCAAACCAACCGCGTGCGCCAGTGCGAAACTCGGCAACAACACCCACCAACTGTGGCATGCCGCCACTAGTGCCAGCCCGACGACGGCGAAGGTGACACTTTGAGTGAACTGCATATGCGACACTGTCTGGACCTGGCGAAAGGCCGCGACCAACTCGCTAACGCAGCTGTAACTGGCTACGAAAAACAGCGTAATGGCGATCCAGCACATGACAGCCGGTGAAGTCGGCTCGCCCAATACCAGCCAGCTCAGCGGCTTCTGGGCGACGATTATCGTCGCGCACGTGACGATCAGACCAATCGAACTGGCCACAATGACCCTTCGAAAATAGCAGGCCAGGCGACCGCGCGATCGATAGACTTCGACGAACTTCCCAAAACTACCCGGTAGACCCAGTACGGCCACTGGCACAGCGATGACGTAAAAGCTGCTGGCCAAAGCCCACTGTCCCAGTTCCACGTCGGTCAGAAAACGGGCAAAGCCCAGTCCGCGCACCAGCCCCACGCAGCGCTGCAACACGCTGACGATCAGCATGACTAGCACGCCAATGGCGAAGGAATCACCCGCGTGATTGGTCGAAGTGGTGGTAGCGGCCGCGGAGGAACTCATGCCGGTTGAACGAGTATTCGGGGTTATGCGGACGGCCTGCTGCGCAGCGTGCGCAATGCGGCTCTAGTCGTTCAACCCTAGCTCACACTAGGTGCTCGATTCCCCAGCACAACCGCGTTTTTTGCGATCCCGAAGTTCGTTCAACGACCACTGGCCGGATAGCCGTTTTGTTGCCGGCCGCAGGCAGTTTGTCTGTAAGACGATGTGCCGTAGTGCAATTAGCACGCGGCCAACGCAAAACGTAGAGTGAACCGCACGCTATCGCGTGGCGGCTGATATGCGCGTTGCCATTCTTGCAAACTGTTGCGTGAAATATCCGAGCTAGGGCGACAGATAACGCAGAAAGTTGCGGACGGGCTGGCCTGGGACGTATACCGTGGGCTGGCCGATGATCCCACGTCCCAGCTGAACGTTGTAGTTCTCTTGCCCCAACGAAAACAGCGGCGCGTAACCCGAGTTGTTGGGCGAATACAAGCCAGGGGTCAAATTCGGCGTCAGAGTCGCAGGCGCGTAAGTGCCGGGCAACGAGGTGTTGACGCCCGTCGATGGAAAACTGGGCACAGGATCCGCGCACTGGTAGGCGGCGGTGGGATAGATCCCTGGCTGGATCCTGCTCTGCCCGGCCAACATCGCATTTCCACCCGCCACGGGCGTGGATGCGAATTGAGACGGTACCGCCGGACGAGTCGATGGCAGCGATGCCGTAGTCAGCGTTGATCGCTGGGAGATCGGCCGTATCGTCGATCCGCCAACCAGTGCTTGATTTGCATTTGTTGCACCAGTGGTCTGGTAGGCTGCCGTTTGGAACAGGGCGTGGTTGTAAGGCGATGTGGCATAGCGTCCCGGCGCTGGCGTCACGTAGGGCAAGCCCGAGGCGAAAGCTCGCGGATCCAACCGGCCGGGAGACACTTGGACTTGGGACGGATGCCGGTTGATGGCCCGCAGATTGTCTTGACCCGTGGGCACTCCTTGCCGATGTCCAACGGTCTGAGCTGGAACTTGTGGCTGACGAGTTTGACTTGCCGCCGGCGTTTGAGTCTGGCCATAGCTGGGCCCATTTCTGGGCTGGTAGGTGGCCTGAGACGCGGAAGGTTGTCCGGTCGAGGGTGGGAAGCCGGCACCCGCCGAACCATTATTGCCAGCTGGTAGCACGGAAGGTTGAACGCGATTTTGTGGAGGCGGCGCCGCAGGCAGCACGCCTGACTGAGC
>JANQOL010000361.1 GCA_028289675.1 Pirellulaceae bacterium | reverse complement strand
GATCGTATGGCGACAGAAGGCAGGCTGCTGGCCAGTCATTATGCGGCGCCCGTCTGCTCGCCATCACGGGCATCTTTGATGACCGGTTGCTATCCCAAGCGTGCATTGCCCATTCCGCATGTGCTATTTCCATCATCGGCGGTCGGGTTGCATCCCGATGAAGTGACGCTGGCTGAGGTCTTGCGTGAGGCCGGCTATGCGACGGCGTGCATCGGCAAATGGCACTTGGGAGACCAACCCGCGTTCTTGCCCACCCGACAAGGCTTTGACCAGTATTTCGGGCTACCCTACTCCAATGACATGGGCTTGGCCGAGGATGGCTCGAAGTCGAATTTTGGCGCCCCATTGCCGAAGCCGAAAGCTGGCAAGCCGAATCGCCCCCTGCAGGAAGATGGCCTGCGCGGCAATGCCCAACCTCCATTGCCGCTGCTGGAAAACGAACAAGTAGTCGAGCGCGTGCGAGCCGAAGAGCAAGCCACGTTAACCCGGCGTTACACCGAGCGGGCCCGCCAGTTCATTCGTTCACACAGCGACCAACCATTCTTTTTGTACTTCCCACACACTGCCGTGCACTTCCCGCTTTATCCCGACAAGCCGTTTCGCGGTCGCTCGCAGAACTCACTGTTCGGTGATTGGGTGAGCGAAGTGGATTGGAGCGTCGGAGAGGTACTGGCTGAGGTCGAGGAAGCCGGCGTCGCGGAGCGCACGCTGGTGATCTTCACCTCCGACAATGGAGGCCAACCTCGGCATGGCGCCAACAACGGTCCGCTACGCGGTGCCAAGGGATCCACCTGGGAAGGTGGCGTCCGCGTACCCACCATCTGTTGGTGGCCGGGCCGGATTCCAGCAGGCACGCGTACCGACAACATCACGACCACCATGGACTGGTTGCCAACGTTGGCCAGTTTGGTGGGCGCATCGCTGCCGGATGATCGCGTGTTGGACGGCGTTGACGTCCGTTCGGTACTGCTGGACGAAGACGCGCCTGCCCCGCGGAACGAGTTCCTGTACTTCAAGGGTTTCAAACTGGAGGCCGTTCGCCAAGCCAATTGGAAATGGCATCGCCGCCAGAAGACCTTGTACGACTTGAGCACCGACCTCGGGGAGTCCAAGAACGTGGCTGACCAACATCCAGAAGTCGTGCGGCAACTCACGGAACGTATCCAAGCCGTGGACGCGGATCTCGGTATCGACACCGTCGGACCAGGCTGCCGGCCATTGGGGCGCGTGGACGACCCACGACCGCTGCTGACCGTCGATGACGAATAGGCCGCGACAGGTGAGGCAGGATTGCCGACCGCTGACATCTAGGCGAACATCCGGCTCAGCAGGCCTGCTCCATCGCTCGCAGGTACTTGCCGGTTACGGACTGGTCGCAATTCATAATCTCCGTGGGTGAACCGGCGGCCACGATCTGTCCGCCAAGGTCTGCGGGGCCTGGACCGAGATCAATGATGTGATCGGCGGCCGCAATCAGCTGAATATTGTGCTCGACGACGACCAGTGAGTGGCCAGCGGACAGCAAAGCGTCGAAACAGTCCAACAGCCGCACAATATCGTGAGGGTGCAAACCGGTGGTGGGCTCGTCTAACAAAAACAACGTGCGCTTTCGCGAAGCTGCCGCCAGATACCCCGCCAACTTGAGCCGCTGAGACTCGCCCGAACTGAGTGTGCTAGCCGCTTGCCCCAGCTGGAGATACTCAAGTCCCACGTCCACCAGTACCTTTAGCTTTTGCCGAACCTTGTTGGCGCCACGAAAGAAGTCACTCGCTTCGCGCACGGTCATCGACAGAATGTCGGCGATACTCTGATCGCGATAGCGGATGTTGAGAATCTCGGGGCGGTAGCGTTTGCCTCGGCAGGCCGGGCAAGTCATCTGAACATCTGCCAAGAACTGCATGTCGATTTGCTGAACACCATCACCTTTGCATTCGGGACAGCGGCCGAGATCGCTGTTGAAGCTGAAGTGGCCGGGTGTCAGATTTCGTGTCCGAGCTTCCAACGTCCCAGCCAATGCGGCTCGAATTTCATCGAAGGCTTTGACATAAGTCACCGGATTACTGCGCGGAGAACGACTGACCGGACTCTGATCGACCAGAATGCAATCGTCCAGTTGTCCCACGCCGGTGATGGTGTCAAAGGGCAGCGTGGTGTGCCGCGCGGACGTCAGACGATTTGCCAATGCACCGTACAGGGTGTCCTGCACCAATGAACTCTTGCCACTGCCGCTGACTCCCGTCACCAAACACAGAACTTCCAGGGGAAACGAGACCGTCAATGAGCGAAGATTGTTGCCCCGGCAGCCCTTCAGGATCACTTGCCGTTTGGCCGCGCGCCGCTGCTCGGGTACGTGGATCTGCCGTTTCCCCGTTAGATACTCGGCCGTCAGGCTTGAACTGCCATCCAATTCTTCCTGGGTGCCGGCAAAGACAACTCGTCCCCCTTGTCGCCCCGCGCCGGGCCCAATTTCTACAATCGTGTCCGCGCGCCGCAAGAGCGCTTCTTCATGCTCGACGATCACCACCGTATTGCCGCGGGCAGACAACCGAAGAATGGCCTCCGCCAATCGCTCGACGTCATGGGGGTGCAGCCCAACGGAGGGCTCGTCCAAGACGTACAGCATGTCCACCAGAGTGGATCCCAAGGCGGCGGTCAGCGACGTGCGCTGCGCTTCTCCGCCGCTGAGGGTGCGTAGCGGTCGAGCCAGCTGCAGATAACCCAGCCCGACTGCCTGCAAGTAGTCTAGCCGTGTCCGCACCTGCTCCAAAGGTCCGGCAGCAACGGTTTGCTCCCGCTCGGACAACTGCAGGCTGTTCAAAAACTCTGCCAGCTGAGCAACCTGCATGTCGCATAACTGAGCTAAGTTCTTACCGCCGATTCGGAACGACAGCGCCTCGGGGCTCAACCTCGCTCCGCCGCATTGGGAGCAGCGACTATACGATCGCCAGCGTGACAGAAACACGCGCACGTGCATTTTGTACTTCTTGCGTTCCAGACGTTGGAAGAACTCGCGCACGCCACCGTAGCCAAGCGAAGGCTCGCCTTCCAATACAACACGCTGCTGCCGCTTGGTAAGTTTGTGGAATGGGGTGTCCACCGGCACCTGCAAGTCGTCACTCAGTTCCAGCAGCCGGTCCAAATGATGTTCGTATGCGGGCGAGTTCCAAGGAGCGACGGCGCCCTCGCGCAATGTCTGGCGTCCGTCGGGAACAATAAGCTGTGGATCCAAATCGGAAGTGTCGCCAAATCCTTCGCACAGCGAACAAGCGCCCAACGGACTGTTGAAACTGAACAGACGCGGTTCAGGGCTTGGGAACTCGATATCACAGCTTGGGCACTGCAAGTTTCTATTCAGTTGGGCGATACACCACTGTGCACCGTCGACTTCGCTGACATCCAGGTTGGCTGTCAAACTGCTGGCTGTCCAATCGGAAGGCGGACCCTCCAGATGCACGTAGATGACTCCGTGGCCTTGTTCGAACGCATGCTCGAGGCTCTCCGTCGTTCGTTCGGCCTTGTCACCTGCTTGAAACCGATCGACAACAACATGGACTTGACCAGCCGTCGGCAATATTTGGGCGAGCTCTTCGCGCGATTCCCGGCTGATATTGACGAGACGCTTAGCCACGAGCAGCCGTACGAATCCCCGCTGCTGGAGATCAGCCAGCACGGCGGCGCGTTCGGGGGCGTCCTCCCACTGGACAGCAAAGCCCACCATTAGCCGAGGCCCCGAGGGCATCGCCGCGATCCATTGTGAGACGCTCTGTGGAGAATGCGAGACGACTGGTTGCTGGCATCTGTAGCATGACAACCGCCCGATGGAGGCGAACAGCAGCCGCAGATAATCCAGTGTCTCGCTGGCGGTACCCACGGTACTGCGATTGCCTCGACGGGCGCCTCCGCGCGTTACCGCCACAGCTGGCGGTAGCCCCTCGATTCGATCGTAGTCAGGCTTCTCTAGCCGTTCGAGAAACTGCCGAGTGTACGCCGAGAAACTTTCGATGTACCGTCGCTGGCCCTCCGCATACAGCGTGTCGAGCGCCAGCGACGTCTTGCCGGAACCACTGACGCCGCAAATCGCTACCAGCTGACCGCGAGGAATGTCCACGTCCACGTTTTGCAGATTGTGAACTCGTACTCCTCGCAACTGAATAGCGTGGGCGGGTCCAGGTGTGTCCACCAGGTTAGACTTCCTTGGAGTCGATCCAACTCATCAGTTTGCGCAAACGACGGCCAACCTGCTCCAATTCCAATTCGCGATCCTGACGTCGGGTCGCTTTGAACGCAGGCGCGCCAGCTCGGTTTTCCAAAATCCACTCCCGAGCGAACTGACCGTTCTGAATCTCCGACAGAATTTGCTTCATCGCAGCACGAGTATCGTCTGTAATGATCCGAGGTCCGCGCGTGTAATCTCCATATTCAGCAGTGTTGCTGACACTGTAGCGCATGTAGCTCAAACCACCTTCGTAGAACAGATCCACAATCAACTTGAGTTCATGCATACATTCGAAGTAGGCCATTTCAGGCTGATAGCCGGCCTCCACCAACGTCTGAAAGGCAGCCTTCACCAACTCGCTGACGCCGCCGCACAGCACGACTTGTTCGCCAAACAGATCCGTTTCCGTTTCTTCGGCGATGGTGGTTTCGATGACTCCGCCGCGGGTCCCGCCAATGCCCTTGGCATAGGCCAGTCCGATTTGTCGCGTGCCATCGCTTGCGCCATCACCGAGCGCGATCAGGCAAGGCACACCACCACCTTTAACATACTCACTGCGTACTAAATGGCCCGGCCCCTTGGGAGCGACCAACAGGGTATCAACACCGCTGGGAGGTTCGACTTGGCCAAAGTGGATATTGAAACCGTGGGAGCACATCAGCACATTGCCGGGTTTCAGGTGCGGTAAGATGTGCGCGCGATAGACATCACCTTGCACCTCATCGGGCAGCAAGATATTGACGATGTCCGCCGCGCTCACTGCCTGATCCACGGGCTGAGGCTCAAAATTGTGGCTCACCGCCAAATCGTAGTTCGCGCTGCCCTCACGTTGTCCGATGATAACGTTGCAACCACTGTCGCGCAAGTTCTGTGCCTGAGCGTGTCCCTGCGATCCATAACCCAAAATGGCAATGGTCTTGTCTTTCAGGTGAGACAGGTCGGCGTCGTTGTCATAGTAGATCTTGGCTGTCATGCGGCTGCTTTCTAAGCTCGTATGTTGACGTAAGGAGACTGAATTGCGGGAGGATGCGATAGAAGTTGGGCGAATCTAGACGGTGGTCGGTCTGCTGATCTAGGCTTGCGGACTCTGCCCGCCGCGAACCAGGGCGATCCGTCCGGTGCGGACCAGTTGCGTAATGCCGTAGGGGCGCATGAGGTCGATAAAGGCTTCGATCTTGTTTTCGCGACCTGAAATCTCCACCATGATTTCGTCGGCTCCAACGTCCACCACTTTCCCTCGAAACGTGTCCACCAACTCGCGAATCTCGCTGCGTGTGCTGCCTCGACCGGCCTTGACGCGCAACAACATCAGATCACGCTCCACGTAATCCTGGGAACTGATGTCTTCGACGTCGACAACGGTCACCAGCTTTTCCAGTTGTTTGCGGACCTGGTCAAGAACTTGATCGTCGCCCACCACCACGAAGGTCATACGCGACAGCTCGGGCTTTTCCGTTTCACCAACAGCCAGCGAGTCGATGTTGTAACCGCGAGAGGCCAACATGCCAGACACATGGGAGAGAACTCCGGGCACATTTTGAACCAAGGCCGATAGTACGTGGCGCATCCAAATTACCTGATGGTCAGCGAACGAGCGGTGCAGCCGCTCGCTCTGCGAGTCTTCCAGTTACAGCCGTCTGACGCCGTTGATCTATTTGCTCGCCCAGTGAGCGTGTTGAGTCAACCGAGCGAAGAGCAGCCAAGTCAGCTTGCCAGCGCCAGCAACGACCACTCCAAATACGGCGGATGGGATCGTTCGATTCCACCAACGAATTCAAACCGCGTAACCAGTTGCGGTGACGGCTTTTATGCGAGCGATGAGCCCCCGTTCGCCGCCTGTGTTTTGCGAACTGAGCATGATACTTTGCTGGCCAAAATCCCTCAAGGATAGCGGCTGGTTCCCGCGCCGGAGCAGTGATTCAATGTAGGCGAACTGATCACCCATTCAGACGTGGGCGAAGGTAACAAGCACCGTCCGCGCTAAGCATCGGCGTGCTAAATTACGGAGAAACCCACGGGCGGCCAAGAAAAAACGCGAACCAACAGACGTTGCCGCTGGTTCGCGTCAATGCTGATGAGTTCGCCCAGCTCATCGGCGTTATCGAATTACGCGATTGGCCACTCTTCCCAGCCGCACAGGCGTATGGTTAGTGCCATCGCATATCGTTGATCAGACGCTTCAAGAACGGGCAAACGCAGAAGCAAGCTGATCTAGTAAAACTAGCGAGCTTATTAGTCCCACCACCATTGATCATCGCGGGGAGTTGCCCGTACGTGAACCGTCTTAACTTCGTCAGACTGCTGCGTTTGCTGGCTGACCACCTTCCAAGGATTGATCTCCACACCACCGCTGGCTGAAATCGTCCAACCCGCCCGACCGCGTACAAAGCTGCACTCGGGTGCGATTGTCTTCGGGGTTTTCCAGCTAGGCAATTGCAGGGCGCCGTCGGCGTCCAAGAACAATCCGAAGTCGCAGCCGGCGACATCTACCAAGCCATGACCCTCGATCACCGTGGCAACGATGTTCAAGTCCATCACGTTTCGCAGGTCGCCGAAGGCTGCGTTGTGCCCACTTAGTTCGTCAAATTTTTCGGTAAACAAGTCAGCCCACCGTTGTGCCTGGCGGTTGGACCTGCCGGTCTGGCGTCGGCGGCCCGTGGCGTCGACCAACTCGTCTTCGGTCATCGCCTTGATGCCACGACCAGTCAGCTTCCAAGCCAACATGTCATCACTGTGCAGGATGGCGTCGTAGTCGCAGGCCATCCACCAACGAGGCTGGGTGCCAGGTGCGGCGCCCTGCTGACGAATCATCTCCAGATAACTGGGCAGGCCCGCCACTGGCGAGTCGTCCAGGTTCATGGCCAATCGCTTCATACGATAATCGGCGGCAACCAAAGTGCCGGCCATACGAGAGTCGGCAGCCACCGTCTTCAGAGAAACTTGTTGTGGCCCAAAGGCCTCGCGCATCGCGGGCTCGACCGTCGCAGGATTGAAGCCTGGTCCAGGACGCAATTGAGATAGTAGACGATTCAGTCGCATTTCGCCTTCGGGCGTTGGATCGATGGACACACTCATGGCCGCCTGCTGGGTAGCTCGGGCAGATCGCAGGGCTGTGATTAGATCTTCCAACTGCAGCACTGGACGTCCGCTGCTCTCGCCAACGACCGACGCGTCTTCGCGGACGATCCAGCCTTCCGCTGGACCGGCGATGACAATGTCGTTCTGCTCGGGATACACAAACACATATTCGACTCGCTGAAGGCCAGCCAAATACACAACCTCTTCCGACAGCGGCTGATTGTTGGCCACCGCCTCGGCCACCTTGGCTTGCAGCTTGGACAGCGAAATCATGCGCAGTTCTGTGCCATTGGCCATGTCGCCACGCGGCAGAGCCACCTGGTCTCGCATGTTTTTCAGCCAACCATCTCGTTCCTGAGCTGACGCTGACCTCACCGCTCCATTGGGATCCACGTTGATACCGCCAACGACACCAATTCGAGCTCCGAATCCAAACCCAAACTGCGCCTGTGCAGACTGGCTAGTCCATAGTCCAGCCCACAACGCTACGGCCACCAGGCTGTAACGAACGCACGAATTCACAGACTTTAAGTACTGTCCGCTAATCATTCTCTGACTCCGGAGAAGATTTCTGTTGAGCCTCGGGCGCGCTCCACGCCCAAATGGCTAAGATTGAGGCTGGCAGGTTTTGAGAAAAGACAAGCTCCAGAATACTTAGCGACGGACCTTATTGCAACAAACTATGCAGGCATACCTGATCATACAGCTTGGGAATCGCTGGTCTGACATCTTGCGACTGCAGCCCGGACAGCCCATCCAGGTAGGACGCTCCTCCGAATGCCAAATCGTCGTCAAAGACGAGCGCGTCAGCCGTAAACACGCCGAGATATCCCCCCAAAACGGCGGGTGGATCGTCTCCGATCTTGGTTCTCGCAACGGCACCCAAGTCAACGAGCGGACAATTCAGCAGCCTCATGAGCTGGCCGACGGTGAGACCATCCAAGTGGGCGGCTGCCAACTCACGTTCAGCCTGGATTTGCATGCGGGCATCCGAGCCGGAGAAGCGCAGGCCAAGTGGAATTCCGACACCCGCGGAAGCCACCAAACTCGTGACATGGACGGTGCGTCCGACCGGAGACCGACGATCGTCAACCGCCGATCCAATTCACAGTGGTCGTCCGAAGAACTGGCGGGGTCTTCCGACAACGTGGTGGGATCTTCTGATGCCCCTGGGAATCCCGCCAGCGGCGATGTTGCGGCACCCAGGGCCAGTCGTCCGCTTGGGGAAGGTGAACTGTGGAATTTCTTCTACCGGCTGGTGTTCGATCTGGTGGGCTGCCAGTCGCCGGAAGCGGCCGCGCGTGTTGCCCTGGAACGGCTGTTGGATCAAATGCAGTTATCCACCGGCGGAGTGGTCATGGTGGACTCGACCGACGAACCACCCGCGCTGAGCGTGTTGGCCACGCATCAGACTAGCGGAGGCAGTTACCATCGGGTCGGCGACTTTCTGGTATCCACGGTCATCGGAGAACAGCAGGCGGTATTGGCCCGCAATGTTCAAGATGATTCCAAATTGTCTGTCGCCCGAGCTTCCGGGCGCCGAGAGGTGATCAGCGTCATTTGCGCACCGCTACGACGACGGCAAGATGACGGCAGCGACGAGGTGATTGGCCTACTCCATGTTTACTCATCCGGCGATGAGCGGATGCTGGCGGACGGCGATTTGGAGTTGGCCGTCGGAGTCGCCGATAACCTGGCCATCGCCTTGACTCGCCAATTGGAGAATGCGGAACTCGCCCAATCGCTGGAATCCTCCCAGCGTCGGGTCGACCAGCTGCGACAACAGCTGGATGAACATAGCGTAATGGTCGGTGACAGCGCAGCGCTCAGCCAAGTGCGGCAAGCGATCTTGCGGGCTGGCCCTACCAGTGCCACCGTACTGGTCCGCGGTGAAAGCGGCGTGGGTAAGGAACTGGTCGCGCGTGCCATTCACCAAGCCAGCCAGCGGCAAGACGGCCCGCTTGTTTGTTTGAATTGCGCCGCGTTGGCTCCCTCATTGTTGGAAAGCGAACTGTTCGGCCACGAAAAGGGTGCCTTCACCGGCGCGACGGAACGCAAAATTGGAAAGTTCGAGGCCGCACATCAAGGCACGTTATTGCTGGACGAAATCGGGGAAATGTCGGCCGAGTTGCAGGCGAAGTTCTTGCGGGTGTTGGAGGGGCAGCCCTTCGAGCGACTGGGCGGGCACCGGCCGATCACCACCGATGTACGGGTCATCGCCGCCACCAATCGAGCGCTTGAAGAAGCCGTGGAGGCCAAGGAGTTTCGCGCGGATCTGTACTACCGTCTGCGAGTCATCGAAATCATGGTGCCACCGCTAAGAGAACGCCTGGACGACATCCCGCTGCTGGTCGAACACTTCATCGAACAAATGCGCCACCATGCAGGACGCCGTCTGACAGGCATCGCGCCCGCGGGACTCGAATTGCTCACCCGACATTCCTGGCCAGGCAACGTCCGCGAATTGCGCAACGTGATCGAACGAGCGATTGTCTTGGGAGGCAGTTCCACCATCGAACCGAGCGACTTGAACCTGTCACCCTTGGCGGCTGACCCAAAAGATGCGCCCGCGGCAGCCAGTTCATCCGAGTTTCAGCCGGTGCCGCTGGCCGAACTGGAACAAGCGCACGTCATGGCCATGCTGCACCACACGGAAGGCAACAAGACGCGCGCCGCCCAGTTGCTTGGCATCGAACGCTCGACGCTCGACCGTAAACTCAAGCGTTATCAAGCGCGGTGACGGCGTGCCGTTGACTTGCCCGCCGGTTCTCACAGCGTCTGCCCGCCGTCAATGGTCAACAATTGCCCCGTTGTCATTGCTGTTCCAGTAGCCAAAAAGACGACACCGTCAGCGATTTCATCGGGTGTGGACGCGCGTGGCAAAGGAAAACCACGGGTCATCTCGTCGAGATCCCAATCATTGTCTCCCTGTCGAATCCAACGCGAGTCGATCGGGCCCGGCAAAACTGCATTGACGCGTACCTCGGGTGCCATGGCGAGTGCCAAAGATTTGGTCAGCGTATTGAGCGCTCCTTTGCTGGCCGCATAAGCCATTGATGACCCGCGACCGGTCTGACCCGCCACGGAGCTGACGTTGACAACCGCTGCCATCGAACTGGCCCGCAACATGGCCGCGGCCGCGACAGTACAGAAGAACGGCCCCTTGGTATTGACGGCCAAGATCTGGTCCCACTTTTCCTCCGTCATCGCCTCCAGGTCCTGCATGGGAATAAAGTGCGTCATGGCCGCGTTGTTCACCAAGACGTCCAGCCGACCGAACTGCTCCTGCACACCGGCAAACATATCACGCACTTGCCGCTGATCAGAGACATCCGCTTGCACCTGAAACACACGGACTCCCATGGTCTCGACTCGCCGGCAAGTCTCCGCGGCTTCTTCTTGACTGCGAGAGTAATTAACGACGACATCGAATTGCAGTTTGGCAAAGCGTTCCGCGCAAGCGCGGCCAACACCTGTGCCGCCTCCGGTGATGACCACCACCGGCCGCGAAGAAGACTGACTGTTGGACATTTGGGATCCTGTGGATGCAAGGGAACTATGGTCGTTGGATTCGCGGCGTGGCGATGGCCCTAACGCCGAGCAGATAACCTAGAAAAAATGGGCGAATCCGGCGATCCGTACATCAGGAACGGGAGAGCACCCATTGCATTTATTTTGCCGTTTTCTCTTCAGATTCCGCAGGGGGTGTCCGGTGCAGGCCCTCGGCGGCAATCTTTGGGTTGAGTACGATGAAGCCAAACGGAAGTGGAATTTGGCTTCCGCAGCACAGAACCCAGCCCGTTGGAGAAAGAAAATGAACAAGATGAAGATGGTGTTTGCCGCAGGGGCGGCCATGATTGTCGGCGGCCTGCTATCGTCGTCAGCTCAAGCCCAAGTATTCGTGTATGGACCACCGGTCATCGGTCCGCGCATTGTCGCTCGACCAGTCGTGTCGGTTCCGT
>JANQOL010000748.1 GCA_028289675.1 Pirellulaceae bacterium | reverse complement strand
TCGAAAAGCGGCGGAGTGGAGAATCCGGTCGCGGTCGCGTTGAAACGGGCTGCGATAGGCGTGCGGCGATTCGGCGTGACGTCGACCGGCAGAGTCCTTGGCGAACATCGCGTACGAAGCTAGCAAAACCTCTTCGCGCCGGCGCCAGTCGCACGACTGGCCGACAGAGGGCGAATGGTCTTGGCCAAATGGATGCACGCGGAGAGTCACGATTCGATTTCAAAACTTTGGGCGGTTAACGGTCACAGCTGCCCCAACGAGCCCACAGGGCGTAGGCAGCTCCAGCATGCTTGCCATGCTCCAATGTCAGCATAGCCATTCGAGTTGTAGGAGCCAAGATCAAGGCCCGTCGAGTCGCGGCGCCGATGGAGCTGGCGCATGGACAGGTGGGCCCGGCTAGAGAGGTTTGCCAAAGTTAAGACAACGGAAGGCGGTCGCCCAGTTTCATCATCTTGCACAAGAAGTCAAACGCCTGCCTGCCGATTTCCGGATGCGAGCTGCCTCGGGGACCGGCGACGTTCAGGACGCCAATCCCATGTTCATGAATCCAGTCTAGTGTGGCATGCAGCATGCGCCGCTCTGGGGCAGTTTGCGACTGCAGCGGACGCGCGGAGTGCAAACGATCGAGGCGCACACGATGCAGCGGCTTGCCATGTCGCTTGGCCAGCCGATTGGTCAGCAGCGTGCCACCTTGGAGTTTTCGATGGTACAAGATGAGTGTGCCGTCGGAATCGATCACGTTGCGTTCGGTCCGCTCCGCGTAGTCAGCCGTCGCCATCTCTTGCAACTGGTAGCGATCGTCAATTCTGCCGTCCTCGGCCAAGCGGCCTTGCGGGCACCAGCCGCCATGCTCGATGCCCAGCGTTATCGCAGCATCCAAGGCAGCGCGGTCGACACCCGTCTGACCGCCTGAGACAATTTTCACGATCCCGTGGTGCTTGTGCGACATGTGCGTTGTTGACCTCGTTCCGCAATCGTGCACAACCGCAGTCCAATCCTCTGTCGGTTGACCTCTAGATTTCGTTGCACCAGAGGGAGAGTTTAAACTTTATGCAAATAACGAGGGGGTGCCTTGGTAGGAGGCACGTAGCCAGAGTTCGCCATTTATCCGTCTGGATCATCAAGCAACTCTTGTAGTCGGACTTGCAGTTCTGGAGAAAACTTGGCAGGCCACGACTCATCAACTAGTCCAATGGAAATCATATCCAAGATATGCACCTGATCCTTTCGGCGAAACGAAGTCAGTTTCATCCTCACTAGCGCTTCCAATGGGAGCGTTCTTACGTCTTCGATTAATTCGTAGTCATCAATCGACGGCACTGGTTCTGGATACTCTTCCCGCACTTTCTGTCCCGAAAATACAACGTGTACCGCGTCACGTGCCTTGGCGTTCGGACCATCCAGGAACATGGACACACCAGCGGCACGTCTGTAGCGAAAGCCCACTTGTTCAAGAGCGGCAGTGGCTCGCTCCAGGTCACTTTCGTTTAGGATGATATCGACGTCGCGTGTATTGCGTACAACAGACTCATCGACTTGCGCCACCCAGTGCTGAACGGCATTGCCGCCGATAATCGCGTAGGGCACTTCCGCTTCATTGAGGGCTGTCGTGACACGACGAAGTCGATCTTTTACTTTTTCCACCGCCCGTTCAATCCTTGACCACAACGCGTCGCCGGAATACCTGATTTCAATCATTCTTCACCTCACCCTTATTGTATCAAGCTCTTCGGTACGGGCGCACTGAGGATAAGTGAAACCCATGTTCTGTGGGTGGCGGATTCTGGGACGAAAGCTGGAGATTCCCGCTGGTCTGCCTCCCCAATCGTACATCCACCGGTGCGTAGAACAGTTCGTGCCGAGTACGGGTTACTCTTGGTCAGATGTTGAGTTTTGCAACTGTTCAATGGTTGTTCGCCAATCATTTGGCAAGGTCGGCCAGTGCGGTAGGGGCGACGAATGAAACACCAAATGGTCGGGACGAGTGGGGTGTTTTAGCCCTAGTCGATGACTATGCAGGCCAATGGACTGCACCCACTGGCCGCGCCGAGTCGACCCCTTAGGGATGCCGGAACCGTATTTGCTGTCACCCACAATGGGATGTCCCAATTCCGCCAGCTGCACACGGATCTGATGCTTGCGGCCGGTGACCAAGTCGACCTCCAACAGGCTTCCGCGGTGGCTGTGGGCGAGTGACCGATACCGCATACTCGCTCGCTGGGCTCCCGGTCGCTCGACCGCAGCGATTTGCATGCGTTGGCGATGTTCATCTTTGAAGACCCAATGATCAACCTGCGTCCAGTCTTCTGTCAGGGCAGGCAACCGGCCTTCGACCCATGCCAAATAACGCTTGTCGATTGTTCGCGAGCGTATTTGTTCGGACAGTCGACTGGCCGCCTTGCTAGTGCGAGCCAAGACCAGCACACCGGACACTAACCGGTCCAATCGGCTAACGACGCCCACGAATGCCTTGCCCGGTTTGTCGTACTTGGCCTTTAAATACTGAGCGGCCTGGCGGGCGACGGTTGGGACACGTTCTTCTCCCCCCTGAGTTGCCAAGCCCGCCACTTTGTCGACGACCAGTAAGTGGTTGTCCTCGAAGATGACCGACAGACGTGTCACACCGCGCCTCGAAGTGGGGATTGCTAGCATCAACCGCAAAGTCGCTAGCGAAACGCTCTAAAACGAGCGGGTACTGCAGCAGCTGGCCTCGGATGTCATCTCGGAACGGGCTTCGAGGCAGCCATTGCCGCAGCATGGAAAACTGCGTGGCCACCATTCTACCTTGACTCGGAACCGGGCGATGGGGTACTTCCGGAATCCAGACGGTGAGTTGCGCTGGTCGTTCAGTCCTGGCGCAGCCATCGGTCAAGCGGCGGATCGTTTCCCAACTTCAGGAGTGGATGTCCTGCGAGCCCAGTGCCACAAGCCGCAGCGAGTTGCACAAGGCTGTATGTTGCTGCTGTTGTTCGCTGCGCTGCCTGGATGTGCTAGCCGAGCATACAACGATCTGTACATCGAGAATATGGCGGCCGAAATCCGCGACCTAGAGGACCAGCTTTACGAATACGACCACGAGTATCGTATTCTCGAGCAAGAGTTGCAGGCCCTGCGCCAGCAAAACTCCACCTTGCAGCAGTCACTTCCTGGTGCTCCTACCGCGCCCAAGCCGCATTCTGAACCGTACTATCAGCAAGACCCAAACCGGCCACTGGAATTCTATCCGGGCGGATCGTCCGTCGTGCCTGCTCCTACAGGCGATAGTTCATCGTCCGAGCCTCAGTCCATATTGGAACCGGAGTCCGTACCGGCGGTCGAAAGTACGGATCCGGCTGCCAGTGCTCCCGGCGGCCAGTCGAGCGTGTTGCCTGGCCCAGCTCCTGACGCCACGACGCCCCGTTCGCCATTTCCGTCGAACAGCTCGCCCAACCCGAGCGGCGATTCCGGTGGTGATAATGAATTTGACTTCAACGATTTCAACCCGCCGACGATCGAGCCCGGTGAACCGATGCCGCCGCCGCTGCCGGTGGTGACCGACGCGTCTTCAGCTGGCCAGCAACCTAGTTTGGAATTGAACTTGAGCCGCGTTGAAGTGCCTGCCTTGCTGGCATCGCAACGTCGAGAGAAAAGCGGCGGTGATGACTTGGGAAAATCGTTCGCGCCGCAGACTGGCGGCGCAACACTACAGCCGGCGGTCGAGCAGGTGACGGACACGCGTGTCGTCGAGCTGGTGTTTCATCCCAGTTTGTCTAGAGCGGCGAACTTCGACGACGAGAGTGATGACGATGGCCTAGTGTTGGTTCTGCAACCGGTTAATCAGCGCGGCCAGATGGTTCCTCAAGCGGCCGACCTGTCCGTGGTCGTGCTGGATCCAGCTCGCGCTGGTGATGCAGCTCGAATTGGTCGCTGGGATTACTCGGCGCGCGAGGTGGCGGGCAAGATCCAACGTATTGGCTCCGGCCAGGGCATCCACCTGACGTTGCCCTGGAACGGTCCCGATCCGCAGGCCGACCGCGTGGTCGTCTTTGCCCGTTACACCTACGAGAATGGCCGGCAGGTCATCGGTGAAAAGACCATCTTTGTTTCCAACGAGCAAGGTATCAAAACGGTGTGGGCGCCTCGCGGAGGCGCCGCCGCGTCCAGTGTGGCCACTGCGGGCGCTCGGGGGAGTTCAAATCCAGGACGTCCAGCTCAGCGCAGTCCCATGGCAGGCAATCCGGCGACGACACCAGCCGGTGTGGGCGCGCCGGGCCCAAGCCATGTTGTTCGGCCCGCCTCCGGAATCCGTCCGGCCGATCCGGCTCCGGCACCTTCGTCGGTACAATTTCGCTGATCGGCAAAGTCGGCAGCGGCCGCTGCGCTTCACTGGCTGGGTGATTAAAATGGAGTCCGTCCGACGTGACAGCCGGGTCGGAGCTGATACACTCTTCTCGGTCAACCGATGGGCGCCGGCCAGCGATTAGGCAAGTGGCCTGAGACCCGGCCAACTTCCGGTCCCTGCCGTGTTGGTCGGATGTCCGGCAAGACCGCGCTGCCGAACAGTGCTGTACTTGTCCTCGCCCGGTGTTCGGTCCCATCTTCGCAACCTTTGTCAGGTGAATCTCCCAGCTATGTCCGCTCCCCAACCTTCGACCGATACCTTTGCCAAGAAGCAGGCCATTCGCAAGGCCGCGCATCAAAACCGGGCCAGCCAGGCAGACAAAGATGAGGTGAGCCGCGAAATCGTCGACCGATTTATGGCGCTACCTGAGTACGCGGAAGCTCATACGGTGATGTTTTACGTCGATGTTCGGGACGAAGTGCGGACACGGCATGCTTTGCCGGAGGCCGTCGCCAGTGACAAGCGGATCGTCATTCCCTACTGCGTCGATGGCGAACTCGAGCTATTCCACTTGGAGTCGATGGACGAATTGGAGATCGGCATGTACAAGATCCTGGAGCCGAAGGCGGAATTGCGGACCGTAGCCTCCAAGAGGCTTCAGCCCACGGATTTGGATTTGATCATGGTGCCGGGCGTCGCCTTTGATCGTCATGGCGGGCGCACCGGACACGGCAAAGGGTACTACGACAAGTTGCTGGAGCATGCGCGTGTTCAAACGCCCTTGGTCGCCCTGGCATTTGAATGCCAGCTGTTCGCCGAAATTCCTTGCGAAGAGCATGACATCTACATGGACAAGATCGTCACTGAATCCGGGACCTATCTCGGTCGGGGACGTAGCCCGGGCTAGGCGTTTTTCGGCGCCATGATCGATGACGGGCCGAGGCCAGCCGTTGAACCTGCCTTGTCCGGGGATCGCTGTGCTGGCGATGCTCTGCGAGTACGATCCGCGACCATGTGTTCGACGGGCAGTGCTTGTTTAGGGCAGTCTCGCCAACGCTCCAACACCGCTAGTGAGGGTTCGCAGCCGTCTTGCGTTCGCTGGAGCTGTTTTGCGTCGGCTTTCTATTTGAGCTGCCGCATGCGATCATTGCAGTATTCAGGCTTTGACACTCCTGGTGCGATCGCACCCACATCGCCTGCTGCACGAATGATGGTGGCGGCTCATTTCGTTGAAGAAGGGCACCACCAAATGCAAGAAAGCTCTCTTTTTCAACTGAAGAGCGTTTTAGTTTGGCCCTCGTAGCACCTTATTTCACCCATGTCCCAAGATTATCAGAACATCGTCGAAGACACTTATGCCGAGGGGTTTCGCAGCATTTATGCGGAGTTCCTGGTGACCGCGCGGGATCGCAAGTGGCTGGATCATTGCTGCTATGCGGTCACCGGCCATGGAAGCAGCACGATCATGTGCGACAGCGAAGTCGGTGTGGCCCAGATCCTGGACGGAACCAGCCCTGGCCAGGAGACGCCCGACCAGCGCTTAGGAGCGGTGATTCAAGTGCATGTGCCGCGTTTTCGAAAAGACCGTGAAAGTCATTTAGAACAGGTGCTGCTGGCCCGCATCAGTCAGAACGTACTGACGTGCCCAACGGCCAACTGCTTCAATTGTTTGGACACTGACAAATTTTTTAAGTTGGGCCGCAAGGTCGCGTTTTTTGGAGACGGGCATCAGCGCCGCGTCGAGCGGCATGGTACGCGCGGTTGGGCGATTCCCACCATGGGCGGCGAGTTTTATTTGACACGGCGATTCGGATTTCGTGATGGCATCATGGGAGGCAATCTGTGGTTCATGGCTGACAGCGAAGATCACGCCCTAGACGCGGCCGAGCGGGCGGTGGTCGCGGTGAACAAGTGCGCCGATTGTGTATTGACGTTTCCAGGAGGCATTGCGGCCAGCGCGTCCAAGGCGGGTAGCCGTTACAGTTTTCTGTTCGCCAGCACGTACGGCGAGTACTGCCCTACCCTACGCGATTCCCAGGATGTCGACAGT
>JANQOL010000345.1 GCA_028289675.1 Pirellulaceae bacterium | reverse complement strand
TGTTTTGAGCCGCGCGATGAGCCATGGCCTCACGCGCATGGACCGTTGCGCTGCCGATGTGAGGTACGACAAGACAGTTTTCCAGTTGCAGCAACGGGTGCTCCGTGGGCAAGGGTTCGGGCGTACAAACGTCCAAGCCAGTGCCAAGGATCTGCCCCTGGGAGAGAGACTCCACCAACGCGTCTTGGTCGATCACTTCACCTCGCGCGGTATTGACCAGAATGGTGTTAGGCTTCATCAGGGCCAGTTCCGGTGCGCCAATCAAGTGCCGCGTTTCGGGCGTTAGTGGAACGTGCACGCTGATAATGTCGCAGGTCGAGAGCAATTCCTGCAATTCGACACGACACGCTCCCAGCTCGCGATCCAAGTCCGGCTTGTCGTTGCGCGCGGTGTACAGCACCGGTAACTGCCAGCCACCGTGCAACCGACGCGCGACAGCGGCACCGATGCGCCCCATGCCGACAATGCCCAGCGTTTTGCCGAGGATATCCGCGCCCAGCCAACCCAGTGGCTCCCAAGTTTGCCAACGGCCTTCGAGAACGTCCATGGCTGCCTCGTGCAATCGCCGGCTGATCGTCAGCAGCAAGGCAATCGCTAGATCAGCGGTGGCGTCGGTCAATACGTCCGGAGTGTTTCCGACCGCCACGTGACGCTCGGCGGCGGCCGCCAGGTCGACATTGTTGAAGCCAACCGCGTAGTTGGCGATGACCTGCAATTCGCCACCCGCCGCGTCCATGACTTCGCCATCGATTCGATCACTCAATAAACTGAGGATGCCTCGACAGCCTGCGATGCCTCGCAGCAGTTCATCGCGTGTGGGAGGTAACGAGCCAGGATGCACGTGCACCTGACAGTGTTCCGACAATAATCGCAGGCCATTCTCGGGAATGGCGCGGGTCACAAATACTCGCGGAGCGGACATTAGCAGGCGATGGCCAGAGAGTTACCAACAATTCGATGTACGACGCGGGCAACACACTTGGTCGTGTTGCCATTTGCGCGTCCGCTCAAATGTAAAACATCGGATCTGGTGCAGACGCTCGCTGCAGTAGATCACCCAGCGAGTGGTTTTCCAAGACCTCACGTTGCTTGAGACCGAGCTCCTCCCAAACTTCATTCACCGCGGCGCACAAATTAGAAGGTGTCGCGGAGTTGGTGCCAGGCGAGTTGGAGCTGCAGATGCAATCTAAGATTTCCGCAATCGAGATTTCGCGTGGTGAACGCTCCAGGAGAAAACCTCCGGACGCACCGCGCGTGCTACTGATCAGTCCAGCAGCGCGCAGCTGCTGCAAAATCTGACCCAGAAACTGGCTGGGAATCTTGTGTTCGCTCGCGATAACACGAGCCGGTAAGGGATGACGGGACTCGTAGTGTTGGGCCAGCGCCAACATGGCAAGCGTGGCGTAGTGAGCTTTGACCGGCAGTTGCATGGTGGCGCGGGACTCCAGAGCAAACTGAATGCGAGCTAGGCGGCGCGTGCGTCAGTCGGCAGTGTGCAGACCGCATTCCGTCTTGGCAAAACCACTCCATCGACCGGCCCGTTCGTCTTCGCCGGGTTGCACGCTACGCGTGCACGGTTGGCAACCGACGCTCAAGTATCCTTGATCGTGCAACGGGTTGTAAGGGATATCTTGCTCCGTAATTAATCCCCAGACTTGTTTCTTGGTCCAGTTCGCCAAGGGGCTGACTTTCACGAGCCCAAATTTCTTGTCCCAGCCGACAATCGGCGCTCGCGCCCGGTCGGGGCTCTGGTCACGCCGAATGGCGCTAGCCCAAGCGTCAAAACCAACGGCGGCTTGTTTCAAAACGTTAATCTTCCGATCACGGCAGCAACGGTTGGGATCAGTCTTATACACGGGGCCGCCATTGGCCTGTTCGTACTCCGCCACGGTTTGCGCCGGTCGCTTCAATTCAACTTCGATACCGTACCGCTGCTTGACTCGCTCTCGCAGCTCCAGTGTCTCGGCAAACTGATAACCGGTATCCAAATTAAAGATCGGTGTGTCCGGCGCGATTTCCGGCAGCATGTGAATGATGGTCATTCCTTCCGGGCCGAAGGCCGTCGCCATCGTGAACTTGGGCGCAAAGCGTTCGACGGCCCAAGCCAGAATCTCGCGCGGCGAGGCCGTCTCCAGCCGTTGGCTAGCGGACTCGATTTCCGCCAGTAGTTCCGCAGGCGGGCCGCTGTCCGACTTGGCTTCGTCGTCCGCATCCCCCGGAGCTATCTCTTCTGGCCGAATGACACGCAGGGACAGTGGTGGTTGTTGAGCACTCATGCTGCGTTTGGCGGAAAGTCCCATTCCGTCTTCCTTTGCCTAAGTTCAGTAAACGCTAGTGCGATTCACGCAACGCATGGCAGCGTCGTCCACACTTCGAGTCGTTGCACCCCATGGGCATTAACGCCTGACCACGTGCCGATGTTAATACTTTACTATTATGACCAATTAAGTCAAGTATCGGCTCGCTAAGGAACTATCGTCAATTGTGGTGCAGTTGCTTTAATCTGCCCCCGCGGGCCTATGAAAGAACGCGAGCCTGTGAAAGAAGTCGCTGCAAAATGAGCGACTTTGGATCGTTTCGAGGAGGCTCCCACTGATAGCCGGCCCCGATGCCCTGCGGATAAGTACGAGGCGGCCCGTGAGTATGGTGCTCGTACCTGGGCCTGTCCACGGCCGGAACCGCAGACTGCTGCTGACGCAATTTGGGCCGTGCTAGCGGACCGCCTGGGAACCCGGCGGAATGTCGGCACTGCGAGATACCAACCTTGCCTGCTCGATCAGGCTGGCCACGACAGGCTGAACAACCTCCGCTGGCAGTGCGTAGGACGTCACACGCCCGGCCCGGGCAATGTTGATCCCCACTACCTTGCCGTCCAGATTGACAACGGGACCGCCACACTGATGCGGTTCCAAAACGGTATCGTGCAGAAACACGCGATCGAAGTCCGTCGCCC
>JANQOL010000282.1 GCA_028289675.1 Pirellulaceae bacterium | reverse complement strand
TCTGGGGGACCGGCCACGCAACGTGGTTATCTACGTTTCGTGACTCAAATGGCCGACTTGATGGCGGACTATTTGAGACGTCAGCAGCTGCGCGAGTGGTCGGCCAAGCAACAGCAACTAACTCAGTTGGAACGGTGCCTCATCGACACCGCTAGCGCTTCGGGGACGGAACACAAAGCTCAAGTTGTGGTCGATAGCCTCGCCGACCTGCTAGATGCCGAGCACGTTCTGTTGTTGCAACGCGGCTGGCGTGGACGGCCGACTGTAAGGGCCATCAGCGATAGCCCACATCGCGATCCCCGGAGCGCGATCGTGTTAGCTGCCGCCAACGTGGTCCGCTCCGTGGGCAGCCAAGGCAACGACATGATATGGCTTTACGCCACCGATCGCCGTGCGGCAGACGCTTCCGGGCAACCAACGGAAGTTACTTCGGTGCAAGCACATCAAAATGTTCAACCAGCCATCGACGAACTGTGTGAGCTAACGCATTGTCGACGGATGGTGCATGTGCGGCCGGAGAACTGCCCCGAGTTCTCGATACTGGTGCTTTACCCAGACAACTGCCTGTCCATGGAGCAAGCTGGACCGGCCTGGGAGCAACGTTTGACGGAGTGGAGCAGTGCACTAGCTACGCTGCTGCAAACCAGTCAAGTTCCCGGCTGGATACCTTGGTGGCCGCGGGCAACGAACACCGCTACCTCGCCGCTCCAGCGCTGGGTCGCCCGCGTGGCCGTTGGTGGACTGTTGGTGGCTCTATCCCTGTTCCCGGTGAGACAACAGGTGTCCGCGACCGCCATTCTATTGCCGGTGAGCAAGCAACCCTACTATGCGCCCACCGACGCGGTTGTCACGTCGGTATTCGTTGCCGAGGGCGACACGGTCGTGCCTGACCAGCCGCTCATGGAACTCTTCAGTCGTAGCCTGAGTGATCAGCTCGACCAGGTCGACGGCGACATCCGGCTAAACAAAGATCGACTCGAGCAGCTCACCGCATTGCGCAATCGCGGTCAAGATCTAACGCCTCAGGAAAGCGATCGCATGGAGGCCGAGCTGGAGCAGCTACGGATTCGTCTGGCTGCCGACCAGCGTCGGCTTGCTGTCTTACGGGATCAACAGCGTGAGTTGAGCGTGGTGGCAACTGAGCCCGGCGTTGTTTCCTCTTGGGACTTAAAAAACCGTTGGCTCAATCGACCGGTGGTGGCCGGTGCGCCGCTGATCACCACTTACGAACCGGATGGCGCGTGGAAACTACAGCTGGCTATTCCCGACTACCGAACGGGCCTGATCCGAGACGCGATGCGCTCCGCCGGCAGCGACAGCTTGTCCGGTGAGTCTGCAGGCGCCACCGTTCGTTTTTCAATGAGTAGCCACCCCGATCAATTGCACACCGCGCAATTGACGCGGCTGGCGTCCTACGCCATCGCCGAACCGGATCGTTCAGGGCGCAAGTTGGTGATGGCGGAAGCCAGCTTGGACAGCGGCGCCTTGCCACTGAAACAAGATGGCGCGATCGCGAGGGCCACCATTGATTGTGGCCGAGTGCCGGCGATTTGGCTGGTGTTCCGCGACGCGTACCGAGCAGTAAGCTCACGAATCAAGATGATGCTTTAAAGAGGCGACCATGCACCATAAAGACCTTTGTGCCACCGTATTCGTTGCGCTCGGGACCTTTGCCGCTGCAGCGTTTGGACAGTCATCCGATACGGGCTGGCAGCTGTTTCGGGAATGTCCTGTTCTGGTTGAGCACTCGGTGGATGTACCTGCCCTGGATAGCGGCGTGTTGCAATCTCTAGACGTGTTGCTCAACGGTCCAGTCGTCAAAGGCGCCGTGATAGCCCGGCTGGATAGTGAACTGGCGGCTTTGGAAGTGCAATTGGCCAAGCTACAAGCGGCGGCAGCCACCGAGTTAGCCAATGACAACTCGGACATTGAGTATCAACAACAGGCGTTGAAAGAAGTCGAAGAGGAACTTCGCAACTTCAAATCAATTTCAACGAGCGTCAGCGAGGGTGAGATTCGCCGGCTGAATCTTGCTGTCGGCAAAGCCCGCTTGGCGGTCATTCGAGCCCAAAAAGCTCAATCCCGTGCCAAGCTGGAAGAGCAACTCAAACAGGCGGCCGTGGAGTCCGCAGAACAACGACTCAAACGCCGCGAGATCGTCGTGCCCTTGGATGGCGTAGTGGCCACCATCTACCATCATCCGGGCCAGTGGATTCAAGCGGGCGAACCAGTTGTCCAAGTCTTGCAGTTGGATCATCTGATCGTCGATCGGCTGGTGCCGATCCAAGAAGTGGACTTGACCACAATTGTTGGTTCCGAGGTTCGCGTGGAGGTGCCCGTTCATTTGGCGGCCGGCAAATCTGGACCTGGATCGACATCGCCGACGATTCGATTGTCCGGAAAAGTCACGTCCTATGATCCAGCCGTCAGTTCGCAGGGCAACATTCGCTTGCATGCTCGTGTTGCCAATGTGCGGCGCGCCGGACACTGGGTGCTACTGCCCGGTATGAACGTGAACATGTATCTGGCTCCCCGGCAAAGTCCACAAGATGTGACGCGCAACGCTCTACTGCGGTCGCAGCGCAACAAGTCTTGATCTTGTCTACACCAGAGCAGTGGTGATCCACGTGAACGCTGTCGCCAGTCCAACCGACTCCAAGCAATTGCATTCGAAGCAGTCTGGCGCCACCGCGGCAAATCGTTCGGGGTCTCGATTGTTGCAAGCGTGCCTTCGACCGCGACGAGAACTCCAATTCGCCGCAGTGAAACGATCGCGCGATCGAACTCAGGCGGCGGCCCGCTGGATCGTCTTCGACCCGATTTCTAGGCAAAGTTATCGTATCGGCTGGTTGGAGCATTGGTGGCTAACCCGCTTTGACGGTCGGCAGACAGTGGCTCAGCTGCTTCACAAGTTCCGCCAGCTAGAAACAGATGCCCAGGTAACTGACGCGCAGTTGCTTCAGCAGCTCG
>JANQOL010000272.1 GCA_028289675.1 Pirellulaceae bacterium | reverse complement strand
ACGTTACGCCCCATGTAATAACCGCATTTAGGGCAAACTGCATGGGTCGGAACTAGGGCGCTACATTGCGGGCAGTAGCCCGTTTGCTTGGGCTTGATGCGATGGTGGGAACGCCGCTTGCCGGATCGGGAGTTGGAATGTTTTCGCTTTGGAACGGCCATGGTTCCAATCACCTCAATGTCTACAAAGAATGCTGCCTATGAGCCGGGAACGCTGCCCCGAATCAGGCCTGGCAAGTTATGCGGAGACTACCTGTCTGTCAACCCAAAACGGGCTTCGTCCGTTTGCGGACTGGCTCGCTGGCCGCAAAACGGGATTCATACTCGGGCAGCCGATCTTGCCACCCGTTAGTGGGTGAATCGCCCTTTCACGGCCACTTCATCACGGCTTATGCAAGGGGCCCACGCGAGAGTGACGATTATCCTGAACACAGCGTCTATTCGGAACACGAGGTCAAGCACGAATAGCTATCGAGTTTTGTCGACAATAAATTTAAGATTTGATTTGCCAGCTGGCCTGCACAGGTACCACTCTCCTAAACTAAGGTTGGCTCGGACAGGCGACCGACTGGTCTGCCTGGACCACTATTGCGCGGATGTACGCAACCTAGGCTGCTTGGCCGAACTTCCAGCGGTTTCAGGTGGATGGGTTTCATTGAGCGAGAGAAGCAAATGAGAACGAAATTCACAGTCACAATAGCCGTACTGTGTTTGGCGGTCGGACCTTGGGCGGGCAAGGTGATCGCTGTGTGCTGTCCATTCTGCTCCGCAGTGTCGCAGACGCTGCGGCAAGAAATGGCCGCCATGGACACCGTGGCCATCGCGCGCATCGTACCGGGTTCTGAAACCGATTCGGATGCCAAGTTCTCGGTGGTGTCCGTCCTGCGTGGCGACAAGTTGGTCACGGAGTCGCAAGAGCTGACGATTAACTACTTCGGCAAAGCGAAGACGGACCAGAGGTTCTTGGTGATGGGCGTTGATCCGCCGGAGTTGTTATGGTCCTCGCCGCTGCCAGTCAGTGAAGTGGCGGTCAACTACATCGAGGCGATTCATGCGTTGTCCGAGGACTCGATGGAGCGTCTGAATTTCTACATGGACTACTTGGAACACGAAGAGCCGCTGATCGCGCGAGACGCGTACGACGAGTTTGCTTCAGCCTCCTATGCGGACATCAAAAAGCTGAAGCCGAAGATGAACCGAGAGCAGCTGATCGAGTGGATCAAAGACACCAGTTTGCCGCACGACCGGAAACGACTGTATTTGGTCATGCTGGGCGTCTGCGGTCGGGAGGAAGACACGGAGTTTCTCGAGCAGATGTTGCGTAGTGAAGATCCAAATCAGCGCGGTGGTTTGGATGCGATGATTGCCTGCTACGTGACGCTCAAGGGAGACTCGGGACTGGATCTGATCGACGAGTTGTTCTTGTTGAACAAAGACAGCCAATACGCGGATACTTGGTCAGCCATTATGGCGTTGCGCTTCCATGGAACTGACGGGGGAGTTATCGAACAGGAGCGTGTGCTCAAGTCGATTCGTCTGATCTTGGACCGTCCGGACTTGGCAGATCTTGTGATCCCCGATTTGGCTCGCTGGGAGGACTGGTCACAGATCGAAAAATTGGCTGAGCTGTTCCGCACTGCCGACGTGAAATCCAGTTGGGTGCGAGTTCCCGTGATCAACTACTTGCGAGCCTGCCCCTTGCCTGAAGCCAAAGAGCAGCTCGAGGAGCTCAAGGAGCTGGATCCAGCGTCCTTCAAGCGGGCGACGTCATTTTTCCCCATGCCCAAGCCCTCCGCCGAATCAACGGATAGCTCGTCGACCTTGGAAACCCGCACGGTAGGCCATTTAGCCACGGATGTGAGCCAACCCAGTTGGACGCAACCGACTGCCTCAATCTTGCCAGCTGCCGCAACTGGGCCGAAAACGTCGCCAGCGCTGGGCGCTGGAGTTGTCGTAGCTGGGCCGAACCGCTGGTGGGTTGTGTGCGTAGTCAGCATGGCAGCGGTCACGATGTGGCTAACTATGTGGTTAGCGATCAGCGGTGCCGGGCGGCCAAGCGTGGTGGCTGCGACTTCGGTCGAATAAAGACCTGTCAGCCGGATCATGTCGGACGTTGGCTTTCGTGGTTCGACCGTCGTCCTGTGTCTATTCGTAGGGCAACTTATTGAGTCGTGACGCCGGAGTTACCGAGCTGGGCTCGGCCGGCATTCGAAACAGAGGGGTTGTAATTTTGTCCGTGCAAGAGCTTTCGCCAGCAACGTTTTCGGATGCCGAAGCCGATGTTTACAAGAGTGTGTCCAGGGCCGCCGTGGCTTCACTGATCTTGGGCTTTGTTGGTCTGATCGCCTTTCCACTGCTGCCCGTGCTGCTTCTGTCGATCGTTGGGTTGGCCTTTACGTTAGTCGCTGTACGCGGCTTTCGACGGTTTCCCGATGAACTGTTGGGTCGTCCGTTAGCCTGGGTCGGCGGCGCTATCTGTCTGCTAACCGTCGTCTGTGCACCGGCGTACCACACCTACGTCTATATGACAGAAGTGCCTGAGGGCTATACGCGGCTGAATTTCGCCGTGCTCAAGAGCGGTCGCGGGGAACCCGATGAACCGACGGCCGCCGCCCTGGAAATGGATGGCAAGAAAGTCTTTCTGAAGGGCTACATTCATCCCAGTTCGATGGATGCGTCCGTGTCTCGGCGCTTCGTGCTGGTTCCCGACTTGGGTACCTGTTGCTTTGGCGGTCAGCCACCGCTAACGCACATGATTGAGGTCAGCTTGACCGGCGACCAATTTGCCAGACGTAGCCTTCGCAAACAGCGTCTGGCTGGCACCTTGAAGGTGAAGCAAAATTTGAAGCCCATCGATGGATTGACGGGCGTGTTCTACCAGCTGCGCGCCGATATTCTTAAATAGGCGCCGACTTGGCGCTCCCACGGCAATGGTATCAACGCCGTGAAATCCACAAAAAATCGGCATTTGGGACGATAAGTGTTGCCATGGCGCCTCGCCACAGGCTAGCTTGAGTGGGATTCCCAAACAGGAGGCTAATCATGCATCGATTGCGATCTCTACTTGCCGCGGGTTTGGCCGTATGGTGCAGCTGCGGCGCGTATCTGCCAGCTCATGCTCAGCTCACCGCCGAAAAGCCAACGGACAAGGGAGGCGCCTCGCAGTCGACTCAGCCTGCTGTGGAAGACCGGTCCAGCCGAAGTGCGGCGAAGAGCAAAGGGAATTTGACCTTCGATGATATCAAATTCGATATGGAAAAGGGCGGCAAGTTTGAGCGGAAAATGCTCACCAAGGACATCGAAGGCCTCCACAAAAAGACCATTCGCATCCGTGGTTACATCTTGCCGGCTAGCGTCTTCAAACAGTCCGGTATCGAAGAGTTTGTGCTAGTTCGCGACAACAAGGAATGCTGCTTCGGTCCCGGAGCGGCCCTGTTTGATTGCATTATCGTGCAAATGGAGAAAGGTAAGACGGCCGAGTTTACTACGCGGTCAGTCGCCGTCCGCGGGAAATTTGAAATCAAAGAATTCAAGTATCCCGACAGTGATGAGCACTACGCGATCTACAAGATGACTGGTATCGAAGTCAAGTAACCCAGCCTGCTTCGCTGAGATCCTCGGGCTCCGAAACGCCACGGGGCCAAGCTTGTCAGTTCGTCAGTGCCGCCGGAATGCAGGTCACCTCGATGCCAACCGCATACGAGCGAACAGCGGTCAAAGGTGACTCACACACGTCAGCGGCTTTCTGAGACGAAGGTGCGGCAACCCCAGTTGAGAACCGTCTTTCGTGGTCCGCCTGCCGCTGGTAAATTTGGGAACGACTACTTATTCGCCTCGCGATGCCCCGGAAGGGAAAGCATGGACCAACGTCACCGCCTGCTATCAATCTTGCTCCTACTGGCTGTAACTTGGCTAGCCGCGCCGGGCTCGGCCAGCGCCCAGCCGTGGGTCAAGGAGATGTTTCCGGAGAATAGTCATGACTTCGGCACGGTTCCGCGAGGTGCCAAGGCCGAGTATCGCTTCAAGTTCACCAATCGGTACGAAGAAAATGTGCATGTTGCTAGCGTGCGTTCTAGCTGTGGCTGCACCATTCCCCGCATCGAGTCTTCGGACCTGATTACCTATCAGGAAGGCGGCATCATCTGCGAGTTCAACACGCGCTCTTTCATCGGTGCCAAGTCAGCGGTGGTGACTGTTGTCTTTGATCGACCGTTCTACGGCGAAATGCAGTTGATGGTCAAAGGCAACATTCGCTCGGATATCGTCACCGAACCAGGTGAGATTCAGTTCGGAGAGGTGGATCGAGGTGCTGGAAAGTCGACGGCGGTGAACATTACATACGCGGGCACCAACCGCTGGGAGATCACTGATGTGCGTAGCGCCAATCAGAATCTGTCGGTCAAACTCGAGGGACCCACTCGAGACAGTAGTGGTCGCGTTGGCTATCAAATGCAGGTGCGGTTGAAAGAGAGTGCACCGGCGGGCGAGTTCAATGATCAAATCGTGATCGTTACCAACGACAAGAACTACAACTTGGTGACAGTACCCGTCCGCGGGCGAATCGTACCGCCGTTGGTTATGCCGGCCTCAGTCGAATTGGGCACCATACAGCCCGGCAGCTCCAAGACCAATCGCATCATCGTCCGCGGCAAGGAACCGTTCGAGATCAAGAAGGTTGAATGCCCGGATTCACGGTTCGTTTTCGTGACGCCGACCGGCAGCAAAAAATTTCACACCATTCCCTTCCGCTTTCAGTCGGAATCGGAAGACGCTGGCGCCTTTAAAGAGAAGGTGACGGTGACCACTTCTTTGGCCAGTGACGGCATCGCCTCGACGACCATTAGCGGCAATGTTGCTGAGTAACGACGTTGCCGAGTAACAACGTCGCCTAGTAACCTGGCTCGGCGGTATTATGTTTAGCAGTCAGCCGCAGGCGTACAGAATTGTCAGCTGAGTACGCCTGCGGCTGACTGCTAAGCATTGTTGAAAAAAAAGCATTGTTGAAAAAAAAGCATTGTTGAAAAAAAAGCATTGTTGAAAAAAAAGCATTGTTGAAAAAAAAGCAGTGTTGAAAAAAAAAGCAGTGTTGAAAAAAAAAGCAGTGTTGAAAAAAAAAGCAGTGTTGAAAAAAAAGCAGTGTCGAAGAAGGCAGCGTTGAAAAGAGCAGTGTCAAATGCGGCACGCGCTATTCGCGAGACCGTTTCGGCCAGCTCAACTGACTCCATCCCCAGCGCAGTAATTCTCCGCTGAGCAACTGCTCGGTCCAGGTCTTCTGGTCCATGGCGAAATTGGTCCACACGGCTTCCAGGTACGGCTCGCTGGAACGTGACAGGGTTGCGATGAGGCCTTCGCGTTCAATTTCACGCAAGCCGTCCCAGTAGTGTTCGATAATGTGTTCGTTGAACATGTTGCCGGCAAGTTCCAGGCTTACGAGAGCCCCCTGCCCGACCGCTTGAATGTTGTTCAGAGCGACTACCGACATGGTGGCCGATACGTCCCAGATCGACGCGTGTTGTTCCTGAGCAGCCAATTCCATCTGAGTCCAGAGCTGGTCGATCTCTGCCACCGGCAACAGTTTTGTGGGATCCATGCTTTGCACGGCGTTCTGTGTTTCGGTGATCGTTTTGCGCAGGCCATCGATGGAAATTGGTGGTTGATCAAATACGTCCACCGCGTTGCCAGACACATTTTCCAAGGCTGCCAGCAGATCAGCTGCACCGTCGATGGTCGTCTCGCGATCGATGATGCCCTGTTCCTTGAGGCGATCGCTTAACTCTTGCATGTACACTTTGGACCCGTAGGCCACATCGCTGAAGATCGCCAGCACCGTAATGGGTGACAGGTGGAACGTGGCAAAGGCCGTCATGTCCAACAAGTTGCCCACTGTCTTGCGAGCCAGATCGACCTGCTGTTCCTCCTCCGCATCGCTTTTGGGGGCTTTTCGTGATCGACGGACGCCGCCAATGTCGTTGACGGCGAAGTCCAGCATTTGCTGGACAAAGATCGAATACGATTTGGAGTTTCGAAACGCGGATGGAATGACCCAGTTCGCAGACTCCCTGACAAAACCGCCGGCCAGAGCGCTGGCACTGCGTAGGGTCCGCTCCGGCAAACTGGCGGAGTAGTTAAACATGCGCATCAGCGAGCTGGTGGCTTCACCCAGGGTGGATTGCTCCATGTCTATCGAAGCTGGTAACTGAGGATCGGGTGTTGGCGGAGCGGTCGAGTTCGTGGGATCGGGTTGAGGCGCTTCTTTGTCCGTCATGTTTTTCACAATCTAATTGGCAAGACTTGGGTTGGAAGCGAAAGTTAGAGCACTTTTACTTTTGATGTGGCTGTTTTCGATGAAAGAGCAACCACAGTTGATGACGCCATATGTCCGTGCGACTCGCACTAGAGGGCCAGTTGCGGCGCGTTGGTGCTGTTGCTGTCGAACTGTTTGCCAGTGGTTATCCGACGACAATCACCGGTAAAACCCTGCCGACATTACAGGGCGTGCAAGTAACAGGCTGTAAACACACCCGTTTCAGGCGCGGGCTGTTCGGTGGATTCCTGTTTCGGATCTGAGTGCAGTGTGCCTAGTAGCAGCAGCCGCTGTCCAGGAATTAGCGACGGGGCTAGATAGGTGGGGATGACCACCGACCCGACGGATTTGGGCAATGGAGAGGACTCGGCGGACTCCAGCTGCCACAAACCGTCAATCTCGCTGACCGCCCGAATGTCGACCACTAGCGCTAGTGCCAAATCCGCCTGCGTCGCGTGCTCTTCGCACCAAAACATAGCGCCTTGCTCGACCACGGCTTGCACGTCTCGATTCCGCTTGATGTCACGACCAATTGGCTGAACCGCGTCGCGGACATTTCGCAACACAGGATTGCCTTCCGGCAGCATTTGGATCACGCCCGCCAGATCAATCAGGCCTTGATACAACTTACGAGCTGGCGGCTTGAGATCTTCGCCGTCGAGTACCGCCCTTCTCCAGTTTTCCAAGTCATTTTCACAGCTGCGAATCACGTCGAAGATGTTTGCCGAAGCTTCGGGAGTCGATTCTTGAGGCGGACCGCTACCTTCGTTTTCGCCCGGCTGCGAGCTATTCCGTGACGGCGAAGACGTGATGGGCTTTGGGGCCGGGCCGTTGTCTCCGGGAGCGGATAACTGCCGACCTGGAGTGGTCATAGCGGCTGCCGCGGGATCATTCGGCGAAGCGTTGCCGGACATCACCTCGTCCGACTCTTCGGCTGATACCGTCGCGTCGTCGGTTGCCGGAGTGGGTGGCAGTACGTCGTCAAACTGACGGAAGCCACTGGCTCCTCGCTGCGGCACGCGGTTCCGCGGCCTTGGTTGCACGCTATCGTCCACCGAGGCCAGATCATCGGTCCCGCGAAACTTCTCCGGCACGATCCACGGCACATATTGGGCGACGGCCGGGCCGGCGCCAACGACGTCTTTGTCGAGCACGTGCCACAAGAGCAGCAGGGCGATTGGAATCGCGGCCAAGCCACCAAGGGCGACTTGTAGCATCGACCAAAGCGGGGAGCGCGATTTGCGCTTCATCCGCTCAAACTGTTCGTGCGTTACCGGTTCAAAGTTGGACCAATCGACCTTGGGTTTCGTCGGCCGGGGCTGGTCTTGGTCACCGGTGGCCAGTTCAAGATCGTCATCACGGGGTTGCTCACCCACCGAGCCAGCGTCTTCGGTTTGGTCGGTCTCGGAGGCATTGGCACCGGCAGTAGTTGTTGTCGGGGACGCGGCTGGATCGCGAACGACGTTCCACGTACCGAAGTTGGACGTCAGCATTTCGCCCAGAACGAACTCATGTTCGCAAAGCGGGCACGCTACCGTAGCTTCTAAAGAGACTTCTTGCGGCAAGATGAGTTGTTGTTGACACTTCGCGCAAGGCAGAATTTGAATCACAGGTCAGCCTATCTGGTGCAACCGCTCCGGCGCAAGCCAGGTGCGGTTTGGTTATGGCGATTCGGTGTCGACGTCGCCCGCCAAGAGGTCTTTCGCACTGGCCACCAGCCGATCCATCGGAAACGGTTTGCGGATGTAGTCATCGACGCCCAGCAATTCGGCATACTGTTGGTGCCGATTGCCTTCGTTGCCGGTGATCATGATCACGCGCACACCGTCTTTGCCGTCGCGGCGAAGTTGTTCCAGAACCAAAAAGCCGCTGCGTTTGGGCATCATCATGTCCAGGATCAGCAGGTCAGGCGTATTCTCTTCGGCCATGGCCAGTCCCTGATTGCCGTCCCGAGCAATGGACACGTCAAACCCATTGGATTCAAACGCGTAACGGATGGACTCGATAATCTCGTTGTCATCATCGACGACCAGAACGCTGGGTTTGGAGCCGGTGGATTCTGGGGCGGGTGGGGGAGTCATAGTTGCGGCGAAGCCTGAATGAATGGGCGTTTTGCGTGAGCTGGTGTCTTGCTGGAGCAGCCGACCGCAAAAAGCCAGGAAAGCACATCGAGGGTATCTACCGTCGCGAACCCATCGGTGTCACACTTAGTAGAGGCCGGGTAACTTCGGAATCCAGGGCGTGTTCGGTCGCGGCGACAAGCTAGCTGCCGCAGGTCCGACGTCGGATTCCCTCTTATTATAGACGACAGTTTTCTGCCCGAACCATCGGGCCCGTCCTCCTTTTTCAAATCGCAATTCAACGGCCCCTTCTCAGTGACCGCACCCAAGCCTTCCGATCAGGCCTTGCCCGAACTGTCGCAACAGATTCTGGACTTTGTCTATCACCCGCAGTACCAGCCTCAGAAAGCCAAGGGCATTCATCGGGCTCTAAGACTCCAGCCCGATGCGTATCGCGACGTACGCAAGGCCATCAAGCGATTGGTCTTGGATGGGCAACTGGCGTACGGAGGCAATCACTTGGTGCTGACGCCGGAGCAGATTACGGGTGACCCCAAATTGACCCGAGGCACCTTCCGTCAAGCGGCAGCCGGATTTGGATTTGTCAGGCCCGTGCCGACCGGAAAGTTGGGGGCCGTTGATGACATCTTTATTCCAGCTTCAGCGATTGGTTCGGCCATGGAAGGCGATTTAGTTCAAGTGCGTGTCCGGCCCAGCCGCCGTGGCAGCGGCAGCGAAGGCGAGGTCGTCGAGATTTTGGAAAGAGCTCGCCGGCAATTCGCTGGAACCTACGGCGTCCAGGACGGGCAGTCGATCGTCTGGCTGGATGGTGTCTCGGTGGGCTCCGCCATCGAAGTCGGGGACGTGCGCGGACTGCCAGTGAACCCCGGTGACAAAGTCGTCGTGGAACTAGTGCGGTTTCCAGAAGGTGTCACGCCCGGTGAAGGTGTGATTCTGGAGGTGCTGGGCTCCAGTTTGAATCCGGCTGTGGACACTCTGGCAGTCATGCGGCAATACGGCCTAAGCGAAGAATTCCCGGACGAAGTCATCCAGCAAGCTCGCCAGGCCGCCGACGAGTTTGTCGAAGGTCAGGTGCCGGAAGACCGCCGCGATTTGACCCAGGTCCATACGCTGACCATCGACCCGTTTGACGCCCGCGACTTTGATGACGCCATTTCCCTCAGCCGCAACGAGCAAGGCAATTGGGAACTGATGGTGCACATTGCCGATGTCTCCCACTTTGTACCGCTGGGAACCGCCTTGGACGAAGAAGCCAAGCAGCGGGCCACTAGTGTCTATCTGCCCGATCGCGTGATCCCGATGTTGCCCGAGTTGATCAGCAACCATCTGGCCAGCTTGCAACCGGACAAAATACGCCTGACGAAAACAGTTCTCATGGAGATGACCAGTGACGGCACTGTCATTCACCAAGAGGTCTTCAATTCCGCGATCCACAACGACCAGCGGTTGAACTACGAACAGGTGGACCAATTTTTGGAAGATCCCCAACCGTGGCGCGAACGGCTGGCACCAGAGATCTGGCAACTGCTGCATGACATGCACGAGTTGGCAATGGTATTGCGAGTCAATCGCAATCGCGACGGTGCATTGGAACTGCATCTGCCGGAGATCAAGCTCC
>JANQOL010000734.1 GCA_028289675.1 Pirellulaceae bacterium | reverse complement strand
CCGTCGCGTCGCCGGCGCCGTGCTGAAGCTAGCGCCCAGTAGTCAATTCGACCCATCGACGTTGGCTGAAATCAACACCCACGCCGCACGGATCTGGATTGGAAACCGTGGCGAATGTCGGCAACAGCTGGCTGTATTTGGACAGGCATGTCAGCAGCTATCACAATTCATCGACGGTGATCTTGCCGGCGGCGACCATGTCGGCCAGCACATCGCCATGTTGGCTAAGGCTACGTCTGCGGCCCGTCCAGCGGTGTCCGCGTTTGCGGCCGAGCGATGGCCACAACACTCCGAAGCAGCGATGTTACCGAGTGACAGCAACCTGCTGGTGGCGCGGGAGACATCGCTGCCGGAATACGTTTACGATCTGCACGCCGTGCTGCACGCCAGCCAATTGGCCGGCACATGGGGGCGCCAACATGATTTGCAGCCCATTACCAGCTCGCGTGGCTACTTTTGCGGATCGCGGTACCTGTCATCGCAGTGGTTGCAGAGCTTTCGCGTGCTGCGCGTGGTGGCTTGGGACGATCGGAAAATCCGACGGACCTTGCGCGAATTGGAAGCCGGCCATGTGGAGGTCAAAAACCGTTTGCACCGCATGGACGCGAGTGCGTTTCAACGCAGGTATAGTCGCCCGGACGGGCGCGCAATTTGTCTGCTCGTAACCCGTTTCGGACAGCGAGTGCGCGCCATCGTGGCAGAACGAGTCCATGAAGCCGAATCATAGCGATCAACGTGCGTGGCGCGGAGCCAAGAAAACGGCCCTGAAACGGTGCGCGGACCAGCAATTCGACGACGCCATTTCTCCATTTTCGACTGTTTTCGATGAATTGAGTTCCTACTCATTGTTTGTCAGGCAGGCCATGTGTCCAAGCGACTCGCACTAAGCGGCTGAATTCTGCGGGAACACTTGGTCGTTCGTCCGCGTGCAACCGCCACCGGTGGCAGCAACTTGGTACCTTGGGATGGTCGCAGCCTGCGTGGGTCTGGGATTTGGGGAGACTGGCGCCGCTCTTCGCACTATAATGAGGAATCTGCATAAGCCAGTTCGGTTCTGCGGTGGGAGAACAAGAAATGATGCAGCCACTGACTCCTGAAGATTTGCTGATTCGTCACAATCCGGTCGACAACGAACGCTGGTTTGACGGCCAGGCGGCCGCAGAAACGGACGCGGCAGCGCAAGTTCCGTTGGAGCGCTTTCAGGCGTTGGAGCATCTGCTGCGCGACAATCCCATCTCGGTAGATCCCTATTTGGAATTGGCTCGCATCTATCTCAAGATTGGTCGCTGGACGGACGCCAAACGCGTTTTGGATTCCGCGATCGCCAGATTTCCTGAGGATGAGGACGTCAACTTCCTGAGGGAGGAAGCGCAGATCGCGCGCTCGTTGCAGTTGCTCAGCGAGGCTCAAGCCGAATTCGATCAAGAACCAACGCGGCTGACGCAAGAGCGGCTCAACCGATGTCACGTGGAATTGAATGTGCTGCGCGAGAAGGTCTGCCGTAGCCGCTTGGAGCGGCACCCGACGCAGTTGGAATTGAACATGCCGCTGGCCACGGCAGTGGAGAATCTGGGTAATAGAACAGAAGCCATCAATTGCCTCAAAAAGGCCGCCGTGCAGCCCAATCTCCGGGCGGCGGCAGCGCTGCAACTGGGCCAAGTTTACGAGCGGGCTAAGCGAGTTCCGGAAGCGCTATCGGCTTACCGCCGCGCAGCCATGTTTCGTGTTCCGGAGCCCACCATGGACGTGAAACTCAAGGCGTTGGCGGCCGCCGCCAATCTGGCGCAGCGCTCAGGCCTGATCGACTCCGCCTTGCGCTACACCGAAATGCTGCTCGACCTGCAGCCTAACAACACCGCGATCCAGCAACGGCTGGCGGAACTAAAGGACGCCCCTCTGTAACTTCTTTCGCTGTGTGACTTGTGGCTTCGCTGTGTTGCTTATTGCTTCGCAGTCGCGCTACTGGCCATCCACGAAGATAGTGCGTGACTGCCGGTCGACGAGATCGATAGTCCCGAAGTCGATGGCTGATTCCGCTTCGGGCATTTTCCCTGAGAACAAAAAGTTGAATACTAAATTCTCATCGCGTACGGAAACGGAATAGCGATTGCTAGACAGCACACGCGCCATTTGCTTGACCAATTTGTCCCGATCCAGCTTGTCCCAGTTGATGACGATCACCGTCAATGAGCTTGGTCCGGTCAATAACTCGGGCAACTCACCCGGGTCGTCGACCGTCGATTGTCCGACGTCGTCTTTTTCGCCGTTGTCACCAGCCGACAGCGGCGCTTTGACACCTTGACTGCCCGTCTTGGAGTCTTGTTGCACCACCAGCGAGTTCGGCGAAGACGATTTTTGATCCATCGATTCGTCGCCAAACAGATCATTGACGCCCGAACGTTGCTGTATGGTCTGACCATCGGAAGCCAATTTGGCGGAGGCGCTGTCTCCAGCCCCTTGGCTGGCAGCCTGTCGGGACGAAGCAAAGCCGGCCAACGGGTCGTAGACATCGCCCTGGGCTTCGCCTGTCGCCGGTGTTTGAGCTAGTTTGGTTGCTTCACCCTTGACCAACTGTTCGGAAACGCGGCGCCGAACGCGTTGGGCCGAAGTCAAGCCAATTGGGTTCAGTGATTCGGCATCGAGGGCTTGGTTGAACCGATTTTCGACGAATTCCAAATCCTCTAGCGTTTGATCGTAGTTTTCGCCGGGAGCCAGACGCCGGCGCACATCTTGAATCAACCATGCACGCACGTTTTCTCCAGCCAACTCGATTCCTTCGTAGTCGCTGGGAACCAGCTCGACGCGTCTGCGGCGCGCCGCATGTTTCTCCGCCAACTGGTTGTACTCATCGATCAGTCGTTGTAGCTCATCGATCAGTCGCGGCACATCTTCGGTGTCTTCTACAGTTGCCAGACTGCGCACCAAGCCGCGTTCCAACAACAGTCCTCGATAGCAGGAAACTTCCGACGTGTTCGGCATCGAGGGGTGGACCAACATTCGCAGCAAGACGTCTTGCGCTGCGTCTGCCGCTAAATTGACACGTTGCATCGCCTGACTGAGAGCGTCGGTATTCGGATAACCAGCTTCCAGTCGCCGCTTAACTCGAGCAGCGGCGAGTTGCCGGTGGTTCCCAAGGTCCACCAATTTGACGATCTCTCGGTGCCGAATCTTGGCGACCTCATCCATCAGTGCGGCTTTGCGTACCAACTGCGCCAACTGGCCCTCGATTTGATCGAGTTGCTCGGCGGCGGGCGCACGGCCAGGCTGCGTTTTCACTTGCTCGATAACGTCCTCGTATTCCGCCAGTAGCTGATTCAAGCGTGTGGCCGCGCGTTCTGGCGATGAGGACATTGGGTTGAGCGAAGCCAACAAACTGCGTCCACCCTGAAAGGACGACATGTAGATGACAACACCTACCAAGACGGTCGTCATGACACCCACGATCGCAGCCAGTGGCTTGGCCCAGGCGGGCACCGGCGACACCAGACGAGGTGTGGCCGCTGCGGAACCCTTAGGTGACTGGCTGGATTTGGCACTCGACAGTCGCTGCGGTTTCGTCGCTGGTTCAACAGCAGCGATGTCCGGCGCCGGTTGCTGCTGCACGATTTGAGCTGGAACAGGCCGCGCTTGTACCACTGGAGCTGGTGGCACGTCGTAACGTGCGTCACACCGAATGCACACGACCTGCAGCACCGTCGGCTGATGGGGCACCTTCATCTTGGTCTGGCAAACCGGGCAGCTGACAATGCGTTGCTGGCTCATGATGTCGGCACGCGGCGGGATGGCAAATGATTACACCAGATAACTTCCTGCGACGCGCCATTTTCGTCGGATATGCGGAGAAATGCAAAGGCCTTGCCCTCCGGCAGGCACATCATTTTGGCGTGGGCCTCGGGTCGAGGCCAGAATTCTATGTTGGGCAAACTCAGGAAACAGAATCGATCGCCAAAGATAGGCCTTTGAGGCGACGAATGACGCTGAGGAATTTTTCCTCGTTGAAGGGCTTGCGGATGTAGCTGCTTACGCCCAATTCCTCACATTGTCGCTGATCGGTACCGTCATCACTACTGGTCAAGATCACCACGGGGATATTCGACAGCTGACTATCGGCCCGCAGACGACGCAGCAAATCGACACCGGTCATATCCGGCAAAAACAGATCCAAGAGAATGACATCCGGTTTGGGAGCCTGCGCAAAAACACCTGCTCGATTCAAGAAGTCGATCGGCTCTTGCCCATCTCTGAATAGGCTCAGTCGATGATGGATTCCACAGTGCTTGAGCGATTCAATCGTCAACCTGGCATCCAGGAGACTATCTTCGATCAGCATGATCTCCAGAGCCTGCCCGGTAGCGTCGGGATTGACAAGCACCAATGTAGAATTCCTGAACAAGGGAATGAAAGAATGTCGCCGGGGGAGCAGCTTAGAGATCCAAACGGCTAACGCCAAGTCCACATCGAATCAACTCGGCCTCTAACTCCTCATGAGCGCGAAACGAGGTGTCAAAGCTCTCGAATGCTCCCAAGTACATCGGCAAATCTCTTCCAATGGTTCCCCGGTATTGAGCCTCCTCAGCTTGCTCACAGATCTCGTGCAGCTGCAAGTACAATTCGCGATGCTGGTTCTTGGCGGTATCCGCGTTGGCGACTCCGATCGGCTGAACTTGGGGAATGCCTGTGATGAAGCCGTAAGTTTCTTCCAAGGAGAATTCGAGCCCGATCGAGTCGCGCAGCTCACTGAGTTTATCCACCAACTGCCGGGCCGCTTCTCTAGGCTCGTCGCCGATGCGGATTTCACGCAACTCACGCAACACCGACCACAACTGCAGATTCGAATCCTTGACTTCCTGTAGGAATGCCGCGTTGACAATGGTTGTATTGGTATTGCTGGCAACTGATGACATCTTCCTACTCCCTTGTACCGAGACGCAGACGAATTCACCGGACGTGATTAACAGACACGCGTTCGGTGTGCACCGCAGGCTACTTCAATTCAGGCTGTGTTTTCGGAGATGAGCTTCAGAGCACTTGATCGGTGGACCAGTACTAAGGAACCATTGTAGTCGATTTTGTCACTGGGCCCCAAACAACTCACCCAAAAGGGTGGTTGGCAGGCGGGCAGGTTTAGCGTTCACACACACTCTCGGCGTTCACGTCACCGGCGATTTTCCGCTAGCGCTGTCGATACGCGGTGGATCTTGGCCAGGCGATTGAGGAGTCAGGCTGCGCCGCTCTGCGACCCAAACAGCCTTGGAAAACCCCACCGTTACCACATGAAACACGATCAAACCGCGACCGGTGTCACCACTCAGGCCATCCCAGATGACCGCCTCCCAAAATTCGTCGATGTCGCGGTCAAGAGCCCAATTGATCACGACGTAAAACGCCAGATTGTTCAAGTACACAACCACCGGCATCAAGACGAAGAGCGCCCATCCGGGCCCTCGGCGAGAAACGCCCAACAGCATCAAAAATGCGACGGTGCACGTCGCCATGGCTCCAGCCAGCACCCAAGCGTTGACTGGCCCGCCACCGGAGCGTTCGATAGCCAGCAACAGTGCGCAGTAAGCAGACAGGCGAAACAGAAATCCGAGCGACAAATTGCTGTCGTGGAAGCTTTGATAAACTAGCCGAGGGGCGGCCGCCATCAGCGTGGCCGCTCCCACGGTAAAGCAGATGATGGGAATGATCTCCACGTCGTCGCCTTCCAAGGCGCAAATCCCAGCGCCAACCATGGCTCCCGCCAACAACGTAAGACCGAACGCACACACCTCCGCCCACAAGCTGCGCGACGGATGAGCCATCGCGTAAAATCCGAACAAGGTCGCGGCGGCAATTCCTAAGAAGTACAAACACCATGCAATCATCGATGGGTCTCTTGCAACACAAGCTCCACTCCAAACACAGAACTCAACCAAGCCGATGGTGGCTAATTGGACTGTGGATGGTGATCATTGGCGCGGTCGCTCGCGCCGACGATCGCCCCAACATCATCTTGCTACTGGCAGATGATCAATGCACCTACTCGATGGGCTGTTATAACACGCCGGGAGCCAAGACACCGAACCTAGACCAGTTGGCAGCCGAAGGGATGATCTTTGACCGGCACTACGACACCACGGCCATCTGCATGGCCAGCCGCGTCAACATCATGACCGGACTGTATGAATACCGGTCAGGTTGCAATTTCGATAGTGGAGCTCTACTGCAATCGCTTTGGGAAACAAGTTATCCGATGCAACTGCGTCAGGCTGGATACCAAGTTGCTTTCGCCGGCAAGTTTGGATTTCTAGTCGCAGAACGCCCTGGGAAAAAGGGACGTTTGCCTGAAGAGGATTTTGATCGATGGGGTGGCGGCCCTGGTCAAACGTCTTATCAAACGAAGCAGAACGCGTCGATGCGTGCCTACGCCGACGAATATCCCCATTCGACGCTGTCGTATGGCGCGTTCGGCCAAGACTTCATTCGCGATGCGTCGACCAGCACTCAGCCGTTTTGCCTATCGATCAGCTTCAAAGCTCCGCATCACCCCGTCCAGCCAGATCCGCAGTTCGACGACGTCTACGGCGGTGCAAGTTTTGTCAAACCCGCCAATTACGGCCGAGAGCACGGGCAACACTTGGCCGAGCAGAGCCGTCGTGGACGCCAATACGAACGGTTTCATAGTTGGCACTACAGCACGCAATACGACCAGGTCATGGCGCTCTACTATCAGCAAATCTACGCTATCGACGTAGCCGTTGGCATGATCCGGCAAGCCTTGCAGCAGCACGGCATCGCCGAAAACACGGTTATTATCTACACCTCGGACAATGGTTTCTTATGCGGTGCCCATGGCTACGGGTCCAAGGTTCTGCCCTACGAAGAGTCATCACGTGTCCCGTTGATCGTCATGGATCCCCGACACTCCGGCCGCGGACAGCAACGGCGCTGCGACGCGCTGACGGGCAATGTAGACATCGCGCCAACCATCTTGGAGTTGGCCGGAGTGAACCGTGGCGACCAGATTGACGGTCGCAGCCTAGTGACGTTGCTGGATGACCCGACGCGACAGATTCACGACTATTTGCCGCTGATCAATGTATGGGGCCCCCGCGAGGTCCACAGTTTGGCTGTAGTTACACCCAAGTTCAAGTATGTGTATTGGCCGTATGCGGGATCAGGACGGACTGCGACCGAAGAAGTGTTTGACATGGCCAATGACCACCTCGAGTTGCATAACTTGCTGGCCCGGCCCGAGTACGCCGAGCTGGTACAGTCGGCGCGGCAGACCCATCGTCAAGCCTTGGACCATTGGCGAACTTCAGCCGTCGCACATCATGATTACTTGCGTTTCGCAGATATTTTCGATCCAGAAGTGGATTGGGAAACAAAGTCAAACCTGTACGAATAGTCGCATCGACCGCGCGTTGCGCAGGTTTTCACAAAGTTGAGCGCTCAGAATTGAGCTTATTTGTTTGCCGCACCAGTCCCAGCCTGCTAGCTTGCAAATCGGCGTCCCAACAATTCGGTCTCAACAGTGGGAGGACAACGATGACAGGTGAAGCTATTCTCGCGCGGGATATCATGGCCCAAAACCTGGTGACCCTGTCCCCGGACTTAGAAGTCTTCGACGCGATTGACGTGTTGCTGAAGAAACGCATCTCGGGTGCTCCAGTCGTGGATTCCGACGGAACTTTTGTCGGCATCTTCTCAGAGAGTTCGTGCATGCGTGTGGTGGTGAACGCCGCTTACGAGAGTCTGCCGGATGCCGGCCTCATGCCGTTCGTGGACACCAATCCCCCTTCGATTTCTCCCGACACCGATTTGTTGACAATTTGCCAAACGTTCTTGGATCAGGCAACGCGTCGATTGCCCGTACTGATCAACGAACGCCTGGTTGGACAGATTAGCCGACGCGATGTCATGCGGAAGATCAGCGAGTTGGCCAAGGGCAAAAAGTGTGGCCATGCGGAGCTACTGTACTTGTCCGCACTGCTGAACGAGGGACGCGAAAACGTAGAACTGCGAATCGCTCACTAGCGCTGGTTGCCGCGGAGCCTCGATGGCTCGGCGCTTGCTGCGGCTAGGCAGAGTTCTTCCACAGCGTCTCATCGAGACGAGCCTTCGATAGGCGTTGCCACGCCAAGCGGTCGGAAATGGGGGCCACGATCTTCCGATCGCTGCTGCGTAGATCCAACATCTCCTCGGAACTCTTCAGTCGGATGATCGGCGCCATGTAATCTTCACCGGCGCTTCGCATGACCACACCATAGCTGGAATCGTCCAGCATGACTTCCGTGCCGACTGGATAGATGGCCGCCGAGGCCACCAGAGCCTGCACGCTGGACAGATCAAACGTGCCATACAGGGCGTGCAGCACCATGTAAGCGAGTGCGTCTGAAGGCATCAAACCTTGGCCGTAGGGGCTCAAATCGGTCAACTGTGTAAAGGTGTCCACGACGTTCAACAAACGGCTGAGTGGGTGCATATGGTGGCGTCGCAAGCCTCGTGGAAATCCCTGACCATCGCACTGTTCGTGAACTTGGCACACCAAAATCAGCTCCAACTGGCTGATACCTGGAACACCGTCCTGCAGCATCTCGGAACTGATCACAGGATGTTGTAAGAAATCACGGAGCGCGCGATCACGCTCTTGAGAATTCGCCGGTAGCTCATCGAACCGCAGAGCATTTTCTTCCAAGCCTACATCGCATAGCAAAGCAGCTCGCCCCACCGCCTTGCATTCCTCGGTTGGGAACTTCAAATGTCGAGCGGCCACCATGGCCATCGTCGACATCCGCATGTTGCGCCGAAAGCGTTCCTCGACATCATCTTCGCTGTCGGCCAACGCCGTGCCCAGCGCGGCACATGGATCCGAGTCGATGGATTCCCAACATTGCCTCACCGGCGCATCGACTTCATCCAACCTCATTGACTGTCCAGATGACAATCGCATGCCCACTTCTTGAACGAGCGCCGCCGCATTGCCCAACGCTCCTCTCACTTGGCGAACGATCGAGTTGGAGTATGGTGTTAACGAGGTAGGAGTGGGCGCCAAGAAGACGATGTCACGACCCGTCTCCACCAACTCTTGGAGAAATCGCTGCGACACATAACGTCCGGCCTCCAACAACACGTCGCCATGCTCGTCCACCAAATCGCGGTTGAACACTTCCCCGATTTCCAACGCACTTTGTTCTAGCGACTTCATTTGAGTTTCCTCATCCGCTCTACTGCCGACGCCCTTGATGAACCGTATCGCACATCACCTGCAAGACTGTTAATCCAGCACTTGAAGACATACTCCTCGAAAAAGAAAACTGACTTAAGTATCGGAAAGCAACCCGGATGGGTGTTAACGAATCCGTCGACCTGCAGCGACCATTCGCAACCAGCAAACGCTATCATTGACGATACGCGGCCAGCCTATGACACACGTTCTCCGACCCACCCTCTGGTCGCTCTTGCCAGTTAAGGAGCCCGCAATGTCTCGCATCTCTCTATTTCCCCTACTCAGCCTGACTCTCGCCGCGGGAGTTCTCCACGGCAATTCGCCGTCCGCTGAATCCGTTGACGTGTTTGAAGCTGGCCAAGATGGCTACCACACGTTTCGCATCCCCTCGATCATTCGAACCGCAGATGGACACTTGCTGGCACTCTGTGAAGGCCGCAAGGCGGGACGCTCGGACACCGGAGACATTGATGTCGTGCAACGTCGTTCGACTGACGGCGGGCGCAGTTGGGGACCGCTGCAAGTCGTGTGGGATGATGAGGCAAACACATGTGGCAATCCATGTCCCGTCGTGGACCAGACAACCGGAACGGTGTGGTTGCTGCTCACCTGGAACGCGGGAGACATTTCAGAACGTGAGGTAGCGACGGGGTTTGGCCAAGATTCGCGACGCGTCTTCGTCACCAATTCAACCGATGGCGGCGAAACCTGGGCGGCTCCTCGCGACATTACCGTCCACACTAAGGCAGCCACCTGGAGCTGGTACGCTACAGGTCCGGGAGCCGGAATTCAAATTCGTCATGGAGTCGATGCCGGCCGGATGGTCATGCCGTGTGATCACAAACAGCCTGGTCGCGATGGCACCGATTTCTATTCGCATGTGATCTATTCCGATGATCATGGTGCCCATTGGCAGTTGGGCGGACGTTCTCCCGGAGCCGAAGTGAACGAGTCGGAAGTCGTGGAACTGTCGGATGGCCGGCTGCTACTGAACATGCGCAACTACAATCGCGAGCAGCGGTCCCGCCAAATCTGCATCAGCGAAGATGGCGGCCTTTCCTGGCATAGCCAGCGGCACGATCCAGCTCTGGTGTCCCCCACTTGCCAAGCCAGCCTCCGTCGTCTGAGATGGCCGACACCCGACGCGCCCGGAGTGATCGTCTTCGCCAATCCGGCCAGCCCGAAAGACCGCGTTCGGCTGACCGTTCGTGCCAGTTTGGACGAGGCATCCAGTTGGCGATATTCGCGTGTCCTGGTCGCTGGTAGCGCAGCCTATTCGTGTCTGGTTGCTTTGGACAACGACGACATCGGTTGCTTGCACGAGCGCGACAAATACCAACGCATCACGTTCGCGCGCTTTCCCTTGCAGTGGCTCATGGCTGAAACCAACGCCGAATAGAGAACCCACACGGCGTACCGCCGACAACAAGAAATCGGCGTTGGGAGTGCTTACGCTTCGTCAGTCAACAGTGACTTCGTGGCGCTGACCAAGTCCTGTTGGCGCATCAGTGCCTCGCCGACCAACATGGCTTGGACATTATGCCGCTGCAGCCACAACG
>JANQOL010000196.1 GCA_028289675.1 Pirellulaceae bacterium | reverse complement strand
ATGTAGACTGCGCACCAGCTTCAACTGATGCGGAATGGTTTGGATCTTGAGTGGTTGCTTCCATCTCGTTGACTGCTCGTCCTCATTAGGCGGAATTATCTTAGGGATTATAACGTTAGCTGCCGCTTCCCGGACCAATGGATCAAATCTGGCGTAAGCATGCAAGTGGGCACGACCTGCCGAATTACAAGTTGAACGTTATTCATTGCATGCGGGGAATGTAGCACGACAGAGCTGTGGCGCTGGTCATGTGTACCCAGAAAGCCATCGAGACACTGCAGTCGCGATGCGCACGGGAGAACTCTAGTACCGCCTATTGCGTCTGTTCCGGGTTTTCCCGTTGGAATGGGGTAGAATTGATGCCCAATGATTTCAATACAGATTTGTGACAGCTGCCTAGCGGGCCGTTCTCCATAGTGTCGATGAGCTTGGCGTCCAGTCGTCGCCGTTGCTCCGCACAGAAGGCTTCATGCTTTGCCTTGACTGCAGCCTGTTGTGCATTTTTCGCGTCTTCCGGGTTAACCGGCCATTGTTGGCCGTCGGCAGACGCCACTTGTTGCGGAACAGGTCGAGAACCAGGGACGGGCAATGATGCTGTTTGCGGCGGAACCACTATGCCGGTTCGCTGAGCAATCTTAGGTTCGGCCTTCTTTTTGCCGAGCTCACTCACGCCCAGCATATCAAATATGCCGCCATTGAGCTCAACGCCGCCGAAGCCACCACAACCTGACAAGAGTAGGCTACCGGCAACTAACGCGCCCGCACAATACATTCTATTTATAACGGAATGCATTCCCATCTCTCCGTCCCATCAGCCTTTTCGATCTACGCCTGATTTGCGGCACCTTTGCGACTCGGAACGACCAAGTCGTACAACAACCCGGCCACACCAGCAACAATTGCTGCGTCCGCGATATTAAAGGCCGGCCAGTAGTAGCCGTAGAGGTGAAACTCGAAAAAATCTGCAACGCCGCCAAGATGGAGCCGATCCAAGGCATTGCCCAATGCACCACCGATGATCAGGCCGACACTGATCGCCATCAGCCGCGAATCTCCGGATTTTGCCAACCAAATAGCCATGGCCAGGGAAACGATCACAGCAAATCCGGAGAGCAGATACTGGCCCATGCCATCCATCTGCAACATACTGAAACTAATGCCTTTATTGCTGTAGTAGACAAGATTGTAATAGGAAGTCACCACAATCTTCTGGTGGAGTTGCAGCTCCCAGACCGACAACATCCACCATTTATGCAGTTGATCTGCCAGAAACGCGATCAACGCGATGCTGAGACCGAGCGGCGAATAGGCACCCCAGATCCAGTTTTCCGAAGACGAACTGTTATCGCTCATGGTCTGCCTTTCATCGCGCGTCCTCTGGACAGGTCAAGCTATTCAGCGGCCGAAAGTCCCTTGGCGTCGAATTCACGCACCGCGGCTGCATCGCGGGCCGACAAGTCGGGGAACTCAGGATCGGTGCCGACATCGTCGACAATACGCCAGGATCGGGCGCATTTTTGACCAACGGCTAAGGCAGGGACAACGGCTACGCCCGCCACCTCAGGAATGGTAAACGCGTCAGCTGGTGCGGCATCTGCGGTCAACGTTGCTGCACTCGTGATCATGATCTCGGCGACATCCAGGCCTTCAAAGGCCGCGCGCAGCTCATCAGGTCCGACATGAATGATCGGAGCAGCTTCGAGACTGGAGCCTATGCGCTTCTCGCGGCGCTCGATCTCGAGCGCACCAGTGACAACGCGCCGGACGCGCATGACGCGCTCGAACTGGTCGGCCAACGCACTGTCGAGCCACGCACTCTTAGCCTCGGGCAAGACTTCCAAGTGAACCGAGCCATT
>JANQOL010000180.1 GCA_028289675.1 Pirellulaceae bacterium | reverse complement strand
GCGGACACCGCAGCAAAATCCTGACGCTCCACCGCGGCATTCAGCTCTTCGCGAGCTGAAATTCCAAATTCGATCTCCAGGACTTTGCGTCCGGCTGCCGGCAGATTGGCCAGCAGTTCGATGGCCTCACCGCGGATGGTTTTATTGAACAACCCGCGTCTACCTGGTTCACTGAAAAAATCCTGACCGCGCAAGTCTTCAGGCAACTCAGTGGCCGCATCACTGAGCAGCACTCCCAAGGCGGCAATTCCGTCCGCGTAACGCTGTTCCTGGATCGCTTGCTCACCTTCGCGCAACAGCCGCAGCAGCGGGCGCGGTGCCAGCAAAAACACATCCTGAGGATCGCGATTCCGCTGCAAGAAAATGTTCTGAGCGGTGGCCACTGACGTCAGCCAGCCAACCAACAGCCAAGCCCAAATGTGAACTCGCATCGACATTAGACTTCCCTACTTCTAGCCTGCAACCATTTGGGGCTCATCATCCTGGCCCGCTTAAGTTCATCGATCCCACGCGTTGACGCAAGACTCGGGGTAACCACCTGCGAACAAGTTCATGACCAGCGGGTGATTTTTCCGGGTCACTGGACATCCCATTGCCGCGCCGGCTGGTCAACTTCCGGCTCGTGAGCTTACCGGTGACGACCGCCTAGGGACGCTCCTGCAACTCGATGGACAAAGTGAGTTGTTCGCCATCGCGAATTACGACCAATTCCAGCGGCACACCAATTGGCGACTGCTGCACGACCTCCGCAAAATCAGCCGCGGATTCGATGTACTGGCCCGCGAACTCGACAATAACATCCTGTGCCTGCAAGCCTGCTTTGTCGCCGGGATAGTTGGGCACGACGTTATTGACCATGGCGCCCGAAAATCGCGGCAGCTCCATTTGCTTGGCCATTTCGTAGCGGACATTGCTGGTGCGCACTCCCACCCAGCCGCGTCGCACTTTGTCGTACTCCAACAGCTCTTTCATAATCCACTCGGCGCGGCTAATCGGTACCGCGAATCCAATTCCTTGGAATCCGCCGGTGCGCGACGAGATGGCCGTGTTGATGCCAACGACTTGTCCATCCAAATTGACGAGCGGCCCGCCCGAGTTGCCGGGATTGATCGCCGCGTCGGTCTGCAAGAATTGGCCGGATACCGTGCGCGACAATTGGCGACGACGCCCGGTGCCGCTGATAATGCCCGCGCTCACGGAAGCGTCCAACATAAATGGACTGCCAATAGCCAGCACCCAATCGCCAACGTAGACTTCGTCCGAGTTGGCCAAGACGGCTGCGGGTAAGTCTTCTTCGACGTCGATGCGAATCAGGGCGATGTCGCTGCGCGGGTCGGACTTGGTTTCGGCCACGTCAAATTCGCGCCCATCCGGCAGGCGGACTTCAATACGCACGGAGTCTCGGATCACGTGGTGGTTGGTCAAGATGAGGCCATCCTTGGAAACGATGACGCCAGACCCCACGCTGTCAAACAACTGAGAGTCCTCGCCACCAATAATGTCCAAGATGGACGAGCCTTCGTTGTCCGCCTTCGACTTGCTCAAGATCTTGACCACAGACGGTAGCGCTTTGTCAGAAGCACTGCGGAACGCCAACGACAGATTCCGGGCTCCCGCTTTGACTCGCGCTTCTTTTCGATTGGCGCCACTCGCCTCCTGTGCATCCGCACGTTGGCCCAGCTGCGCCACGGCGCAAATCAGCACGATCCACCCAATCAGTTTTTGACGACGCATATCCCACATCACTGGCTTCTCAGCTCCTGTTTGTAGCAAACTCCGGCACCACTCAAATTGTACCCTAGTTGACTGGCCACGAGGACGCGGAAAATGCTGCCCTCGGCCGACCGGTTCCAGTATTGTTGCTAGTTCGACTAGGTGTGCCATCTAACAGAACTCAACATGCGGTCGGCACAGAGTTGGTCAGTCGCCTTGCCAGCTGGACCATGGCGGGACTACAGCCGCGCCGGAGAGCATTCACCGATCCGGTTGTACCGCGAACTCCGGTTACAACTAGTGGCCACGTGGAAAAACGGCTTGTGGGGCGTCAATTTTGCCATATGTCAGGTCGGCGGCACTTGAGAATCCGCCTGGACGAATCATTCTGGAAGGTCAGCTATTTGTTTGTCCAAGTCCTCTCCCTACTCGAAAGACGCTCGCGTGGTGCGCTACTGCCGCAGCTGTTTTAGAGATGAACGACACCAACGCGTACCGCTACCTAGCGCTGTTCGCATGGCAATCATCGTGTGCACATTTGGGCTGGGACACTTCTTTTGGCCGCAAAAATGCGAGTGCTGCGGCAAGCTATCGATCCTGTGAGCGGCAAAGGCTCGGCACACGAACATTCGCCGCGAGAACTCTGGTAGCGACTGGTCTGTTGACGGGTTCTCATGGGTTAGCCGATTGAACGGCTGTCGTCGTCTCTCGCCCCGAAGTGGCGACCGGCAACGGAGGTGGCTAGAATCTGGTGGTGCTCACCTCTCCACTTGCGTCCGCCTCAGGAACGAAGGCCCCTGCCATGCTGCTTCGACCGAGCCCACACTTCTTATGGGCGTTGTTCATGTTGGTCACTGTCGGTCAGGCTCCAACGATCACCTCCGGCGCTGAACCTAGAAACGTTGTGTTCTTCTTGGTCGACGATCTGGGTTGGGCGGACGTTGGTTGTTTCGGAAGTACGTTCTACGAGACGCCGCATATCGACGCCTTGTGCGAGTCTGGGATGCAGTTCACCAACGCTTATGCAGCCTGTCCAGTCTGCTCTCCCACGCGAGCCAGCATCATGACTGGCCGGCATCCCGTCCGCGTGGACATTACGGATTGGATCCCAGGTTCAACGGCCACGGCCAAACAGAATCCAAGATTCTTGCATATCGACGATCGTGACAATTTGGCGCTGGAGGAAGTCACGATCGCCGAAGTGTTGAAGCAAGCTGGTTACCAGACGTTTTTCGCCGGCAAATGGCACTTGGGGGATCTCGGCCACTACCCGACCGATCAAGGTTTCGACGTCAACATCGGCGGGAACTCCAAGGGGTCGCCACCTGGTGGCTACTATGCTCCCTGGAAGAATCCTACCCTGCAGGCCAAGCGGGACGATGAATACGTTACCGAGCGACTGACCGAGGAGTCGTTGGCGTTTCTGGAGAACCGGCAACAGGACCAGCCATTCTTGCTGTATCTCTCTTATTACAACGTGCACACGCCAATTACGGCGTATCGCAAGCATCACGAGCGCCACGTCCAGCGAGCTGAGCGAATGTTTGACGGGCCGACTCCATTCATTCAGGAGCGTCGCGGGCAGTCGCGGGCACGCCAGGACAATCCGGAATTGGCATCGATGGTTTCCGCCGTTGACGATAGCGTGGGACAGATCTTGGCCAAGTTGGATCAGTTGGGATTGGCCGAGGATACGGCCGTCTTCTTCTTCTCCGACAATGGCGGACTGTGCACCAAACCCAAGCCTGGACCAACCAGCAATCTTCCGTTGCGTGCCGGGAAGGGCTGGCTGTACGAGGGAGGCATTCGGGAACCCATGTTGGCTCGTGTTCCAGGCGTGACAACACCGGGCAGCGTGTGCGATGAACCGGTGATCAGCATGGATTTCTTTCCTACGATCATGCGTCTTGCCGGACTACAACCGAATCCGAGTCTGCACGCCGATGGACAGGATTTATGGCCGCTTCTGACCGGTCAAGAACCCACCGAGACACGCCAATTGGTTTGGCATTATCCACATTACCACGGATCAACTTGGACACCTGGCGCTGCCATTCGCCAAGGACCTTGGAAGCTAATCGAGTTCTACGAGTTCGATGAGGTCGAGCTCTACAACTTGGCGCAAGACCAGGGTGAACTGCATGACCTGGCTGCTGAGCAGCCGGACAAGGTTGCTCAGCTACGAACGCAACTGAAGAACTGGCAGATTGCCATGAGCGCCAAGATGCCGGTTCCTAATCCTGAATACCATCCTACGGAGAACAAATAGATGTTACTGAATATCCACCGTTGCTTGCCGTTCGCCGCGGTCGTATTGATCTTTGCGTTGGGAGGACACTTGCTGGCCCAAACGGAGCTGGAAGGCTTGGGCCGCGTTGGCGAAGTCGAGAAGATTCAGGGTGGTTTTCAGTTCGTCGAAGGGCCCGCCAAAACTCCTGACGGATCGATTTACTTCACGGATATCCCCGCCGAGTCCATTATGCGGCTGAGCACGGATGGCAAGATCGACGTGTTTCTGCGTCCTTCGCTGCACGCCAACGGACTCATGTACGGAGGCGAAGGTCGGCTATTGGCCTGTCAAATGGACGGTCAGCTGGCCGCCATCGATTTGGAATCCAAAGAGGTCACCGTGTTGACCAAAGAATTTGAAGAAACGCGGTTCAACGCGTGCAATGACTTGGTCATCGATCGGGCAGGCGGCATTTACTTTACGGATCCGCGCTTCCGAGCTCCTGATCCATGGCCGCAAGGCAAGGAGGCGTTTTACTATCGTGATCCCAAAGGCGTGGTGACTCGCCTGGGCGATGACTTGCAGGCGCCCAACGGTATTGCTCTGTCACCCGATGAAAAGACGCTGTACGTCATTCCCTCGATGCAAGCCGAGATGATGGCCTATCCCGTGGTGTCGCCCGGCAAGCTGGGACCAGGACGCTTGCTGTGCCGGCTGCAACAAAAGGGATCACGCACGGACGGTGGCGGCGATGGCTTGGCCGTCGATAGTCGCGGGAATCTATACATCACGAGTGCCACCGGCGTGCAAGTCGTTTCACCGGAAGGTAACGCACTGGGCACCATTGAAGTCCCCGAACAGCCCGCCAACTGTGCCTTTGGTGGCCCTGAGTTGAAGACGTTGTTCATCACCGCGCGCACCGGACTGTATCGCTGCTCCATGCCTGTGGCAGGCCACGTGCATTGCACCAAATGACAGCCAAGTAAGACTCGTAAGGCACCAGCTATGCTGGTGCGAACCAATTTGGCTCTGCCGGTGGCGGAGCGTTTTGTGAACTTGCTCAGCGACACTGGCGTCCATGGGCGTTTCGCAGGGCCAGCGAGTCTTCGAGGACGAGTAGGAGCATCGCCTGCGCGCACATCATGCTGCAGGACACGAGAACTGAAAAAAGACGACTTCTATCAATTGTTCTCCCACCAAACGCACCTACGAGATGATCCGCTTGTACATGCAGGGATGGGCGGAGCTAGACGAGTTGGAGTCTCACATCGACCAGCTCAATAGCAAGCAAAGCCGCAACGTTAAGCTGCTTCAGGAATGAAGAACGAACACGTTGAGCGGTCTCTTCACGCTGCGCAATATTCCTCCTTGCTGGCAGCGAATTCACCCCAATTAGCCAATTCGAAGGCCGCCAAACGAAGAATCTATGACATCAAGCCGAACCCAAAAGGTGTGCCGAGCAGTATTGTGTCAGGACTCTTTTCCCTGGACCTACAAAAGAGTCCTGACACCTTTGATGCTTCCCCAAAAACTCAAGATCGTCGCTGACACTTTTCTTCCGCTGATCCCTTCTATTCCGTCAAATACTACCCAGTCCGTCGCTTACGCCATCGCGTGGCTCCCCCCGCCAGAGCGAGCCCTAGGCAACTCAAAGAACCTGGTTCCGGTACGGCTACGGCAGCGACCTGAAGCGAACCAAAACCTGAACCGGCCGACAAAGGAAGACTGTTGCCAACAAGACCCTCAAGGAGATTCATTCTGGTATTACTGAAACCAGAGTAATCAAAGAAATTCGAAGGCCCGCCCCCATTTAGTACTCCTGCTCCTGTTGGTGTACTAAAGCTGAAATCGAGCGAAACGAACGTGTCATCTACGTTAAGAACACCACCAAACGTGGTACTTCCAACCAGGGTCAACGTGGATGAGTTGAAGGAAAAATCACCAAAGAAAGGAAGTCCGCCAGAATCCCAACGAACTTGGCTCGTACCACCGCCGGCGGCACCGGTTGTGCCTGTGGCAGTTCCACTCAAAAAGGCCCGTTTCGTCGTGGTGTCAAGATTCATAATGATGTCAGCAGCCGCCACATTCGATAGGCAGGCGATTAAGAGTATTGCAACACAAGCTCTTTGGATCATTTTGGCCATTTCTTCTGAGAAGGTAGGAATTATTTGATGCCTGACTTGCGTGGAACAAACCGTCGGAGACAGTCTTCAAACAAACACGCCGGCCTACAGGAATAAACGCAAACGCGAATTGAGGCGGGCCAATTTTTGTCGATTCCCACATTTCGCTTCTTCAGCGCTCCAAGAAGTACCGACGGTCAATGGCAAAGGATTCCAGTTTTCAGAGTTAGACTCTGATGCCCCATTTAGCTCAATGCGTGCAGAACCGAGTCGCAAAGTTGACTCCGGTGCCTTAAGAACTGCAGCTGGGGCGCCGAATTGAGCGGAGGGCTCAATCGTTCCTATTCTTCTTCCAAGTAACGCTCGCGCTCAGCAGCGGAAAGCTCGCGCCCCGCAATTTGAGAAGCAGCCTTAACTATTGCCTCAGTATCGGTCTGCCAAATACGCAAAACACCTGCGCTGTTGGTGGTGAGAATTCGGTTTCGTTGGCGATCGTACGCGACATCGGTCAGCTGAGCCTTATCCGCCGCAATCACTAGCCGGTCCACGAGTGTTCCCGCCGAGTCCAAATAGAATAGTTCCGTCGTGCCGTCCTCGGTGATGGACACGATTTGTTCGGCAGAAGAATCGGTGGCGATCGCTTTGCAGCTGGAAGAATGGCCACGAAGCTCGCGAGCATTCCAGTGGCTGGAATCCGTCAAATCTTTGTTCTCAGCAGGAACTTCCCAAAGACGCAATACCCCGTCACTGTGCGCAGTTACCATGCGCGTTCCATCCGCTGAAAACTCAATGTCGTTGATAGCCACCTGACCAACGTCAGCAAGCAAAACTTCTTTCTCAGCAATCCCGTCCGTGCACTGCCAAATCACCATGGAGCCGTTGCTCACCCCGCCAGCTAGGAAACGACCGCAAGGGCTAAAGGCAACGCGCGTTAACTCACCCGAAGTGGGCCGAAGCGAAGCAAGCAAGGTCTTTTGCTCTGTGGTAAGATCCCACACGCGCGTCGTACCGTCTGGGCATGCCGCCGCCAAGTAGCGACTCTTGCCGTCGATCGAGATACTGCGAATTGGCTGACGGGATTTCTTCCGGTAAAGCACGGTACCATATTTGGAATCTTGTGCTTGATTCCAGAGCCGAACCGAATCGAACATGGAACCCCCTGCAAGCCAGCGCCCGTCGGGACTGGCCGATAGACAACAGAAGACGTCGAGCTTTCTCGGCTTGAATCCTACTCCTTCAAGAGACTCAGCGTCCCAAAAATGGACTTTCCTTGAGTGCCCAGTTGTTGCATACGTTCCGTCGGGCAAAACGGCAACCGCCAGGATATTTCGATCTTTCGGGTGCCGCCAGCGGGTTGCTTCAGAAGAAAGAACGTTCAGATTCCAGATTCGCATTTCGCCAGAAGTGTCACGCGATACCATGAATTTCCCATCAGGTGAAAAACGAATAACTTGAATTGCACTTGAATGTCCACGCAGAACAGGCAGAGTTGTGTTGTGATTTTGCTGTTCGCAAGCCCACAAGCGAATCGTCCGGTCATTTCCCGCGGTCGCGAAAAGGTTATCGTCGATTGGGGAAAAACACAGATAGTTCGCGCGGTCTTCCCCGTGGCGGTAGGCGGTGATGGTTCGCGTAGGATCTTCACCGTTTAGGTCCCACACCCGAATGGTCTTGTCCAGACTGCAGCTGGCGACCCACCTTTCACTCAAGCTCACATCAGCCTTTAAGACTCTTCCTGTATTGCCCATCAGTAGGGTCGGTCGGCCGCTAGCACTAATATCCTTCAACTTCCAAACCTGCGGTTTTCGGCTAAATCCAGAACTGATGAAGAGGTCACCGCTCCGACTAAAGAAACCGTCAAACAATTCGTTATTCTTTGGATCCAATACAAGTGGGGAGCCGTGCAATCCTTCCGCGGTAATCGACCACCGACGCAGTCTGTTGTCTTTGCAGACGGTAATGACTTCCTCACAACCGGGCGAAAAATCGATGCTGGCAACGGCCTGTGGGTGCGGCAATTTTGTCATCGTTTCCTCCAACCCGCGGCGGAGGTCCCAAACCGCTGCACTCCCATCTGTGCTGGCCGAAGCGAGCCAAATTTTGTCCGAGCTAAAGTTGACTTCAGCGATTCTGCCTGAGTGCGCCTGAACTCTGCTGAGGATTTCACCTGTTCGTCCGACGAGTAGCACTTCACCAGCTGTCGTTCCCACAGCAATTTGCATTCCATCTGGACGGACGGCTAACGCAGAAATCGGCGCCTGCACATCCACTTGGTGACGCTCTTGTACTCGCCCTTTGTCGAACTGATGCAATACGAGAATACCGTGATTCCCACCCGATACGATGTAATCGCCTGTAGCACTAAAGAGAAGCGTATCTTTGTAGGAACTTAAGTGGGTGCCAATCGGCATTCCGCCCAACTCGGAGAGAATACGAAGCAGCGTTTCCTTCGACGCCGTCTCCTCGCGCCCCGAAAGGGCTGCAGAACGCACTACCGCCTCTCGCCCCAGCAAGAGCGCAACTGCAGGCGATTGGTCCTTGAGTACCAGAGCTTTGACTGCAAGCTCGCGGATCCTAGCTCTCTCCAGCTGTTCTCGAGCCGCGTCCCGTTCCTTGATCGCTTTGGAAGAGGCCACTTGGACCTCGCGTTGACTCCTCGCCAGATTCTCGTTCAGTGCATTCAGCCCATCATTGGCCACACTAAGTTCCGCGTTTGCGCTGGCCAGTTTTGCGTTGGTCACTGCTAGGTGAGAAACGTAAAATAGCGATAGCGTGATCAAGAAGAGCACAGAGACCGCGATTGTCAGAGAAAGCGTCTTATGCCGCTTGCAAAGCAACAGCAGCTGTCTAGGAATGCTTGAGTGCCGAGCTAGCACCGGCTGATTCGATAGAAAACGTTCGAGATCTTCGGCCAGTTCCGCAGCGGACGAATAGCGTCTTCGCTGATCTTTCTCCAAGCACTTCATGCAGATGTTTGAAACATCCACATGGACACGCGCGGCTTGGCTTCGAGGTGGAACGGGGTCCGTTTCGAGAACCATCTTCAACGTGTCTAACGTTGTAGCGCCCCGAAGCGCGGGCTTCCCCGTGAGCATTTCATACAGTATGACACCCAACGAATAAACATCGCTGGTGCCATCAATCAACCGTTCACCGCGAGCTTGTTCTGGGGACATATACTGAGCAGTCCCCAAGATTTCACCGGTTGCCGTATTCTCAATGCCTTGGTTGATGTCACGGGCTAGGCCGAAGTCAGTAATCTTCGGAGTCCAAGCATTTGAAGTGAACGTGGGATGACTTGAAGGCCTCGAGGCGCTCGATTCCTTACGCTTGGGTGCTTCACCAAACTGTGTCGCGGAATGATCGCCATCTTCATTCAGGTTGATCAGGATATTTGCGGGCTTTAAATCGCGATGAATCACTCCTTGCTCGTGCGAGTAGTGGATTGCACGAGCCAGTATCGCGCACAGCTCGGCGGCAGTTCGCGACTTGAAAGACTTCCCATGGATCAGCCTGTCTAGACTAGAGCCATCAACAAATTCCATTGCAATGTAGGGCTGCTCCTTGTGGAAACCAAAAGAGTAAATTGACACGATGTTTTGGTGAACCAGCCTAGCCGTCGCTGTGGCCTCCTGCATGAAACGGCTGTTGTGCCGTTTTGAAAAGTGCGTGCTAGGGTGAAGCATCTTTAACGCTACTACACGGTCGAGCTTGGTATCGATCGCCTGGTAAACGACGCCCATTCCTCCACGTCCAACGAGATTGAGGACTCTGTAGCCACCGATCATTTCGTTTGGCTGGAGGCTCGGATTTTTCTGGGGCTTCGAATCGATAGATTGCGACGCCGCAAAGACCTCTCGAACCGTGGCGTCGAATTCAGGAAACCGCTCAACATAGGTCTCTACCTGAGGCATTTCCATCTTGCCGTCAGACACTTCGAGTGCGACGGACAGCAGCTCCCTGAGCAATGAGGCTCTGAGTTTCGCAGGACTCGCCTCGACAAGTTCCTCAATCGGCGGAGCGGCACCTGACGCATAATCTTGTTCAAATTGGACGACAACCTTATCGATCGCGCACAATTCGTGGTATGTCAGGTCGGAAAAACTATCCATCGCTTCATAGACGGGTGGCTAATGCTCAAAACAATCAATCGCGCTAGAACCTTCGTCGGCGAGTAGTTAGGAGAAACACACCAGGACTGAAAATTTCATGAATCGCCGCAGCCAGGCAGCTCCATCTCCCACCTTTTTCGGATAATTGCTAGTCGCCGTTTCACAGTGCGTTCGCTCGAGTCGATTCTTTCTGCAATCTCCGCAGCTGTGTAGCCGTCAAGTCGAAGGACTGCGATTTCTTCCAGCGTTTTGCAATCAAGAAGAGTCAACAACTTTTGCAGATGGTCGACAAAATCGAGCTCTTCGCAGACCGGCTGGTCCTTGGATGAAACGCTCTCCAACGAACAGAATTCAGCCGGAATTTGTTCAAATTTGGTCGCCGCGCGACGCTGGGCCAGCGCTCGACGGTTCCGATCAATTGTTTTGTTCTTAGCGATTCGCGCTAACAACCTCCATAGCTCATCACGATTCGAAATCCCTGCGTATTTACCATTCTGGCTTGCCTGAAAGACCCCATTAAAAACACTGATCGCTAGATCTTCTTCGTCGTACACGGGATCTCGCGGAAGCCGGTTTCTGGCGAGTAGCTTGAGCCTGGCGCAATATGTCTGCCACAATCTGCGCGCGGCCGACTCGTCTCCTCCACGCATCGCATAAAACCACTCTGTGACGCCCTGATCCATCCGCGTAGCCGCTTCATCTTTCGGGAAGTCTGATTTCATAAAACAGCAGCTTGCAAGAACACTGGTTTCGCCAACTCGAGCAGCAACGCCGAATTGTCAGGACTCAGGATAGTCAGTTTTCATTTTTCGACATCTACCCGTCAAACAAACAGAGGACAATTCATAGGATAATCCGATCCCGTACGCCGAGTACTGGTTCACCCTCCATCTCGGCTGTGAACTCTACCTGTCACGGAGTAGGAAGCTAGCACAGCCAGACGGGTGATCTCTCGACCAACTGTTGCTGGTTGGCCATTCCGACCGTTGGCGAGCCATGGCAAAACAACCAGCATGGCAAGCAGACTTCCGCGTTCTTTGGCCACGCTTGGTGAATACAACTGGTCACAGGACGCTCAGTCAATGCGTGGCCAATTATCCTCACAATCGATGGGTCGCAATCCGGGGTCTCGGAAGTACTCTGCAACTCCAGAGCCTGGAAGATGAGGACCCAGCTAGCAATCCAATTCGGTTAGGAGCATACATCAACGATGTAACCTCTGTCAGCTTCCATCCTACGGTCCCAACACTTGCTTGCCCGTCGCAGGACACTTGCATCGCCTCAAATGACATTCAAGAGCGTGGCGTCACACTGGATGCTCTTGCAGCCAATCTCGGAGGGCTCGCTTATGGTGCTACTAAAATGCCCTCTCCTTGGTCACATTGAGCGACTTCAGGGTTGTGATTGCAGACTCAGTACGCAACACATTTAACGAATGCTCGTCCTCTCCAGTGCCTTCGTTGGTGGCAAACTGAGCATGACTCACCCGGACTTGGAGCTCGACTTCTCCTGCTGGCGAGTTATTGGTACGCCAGCGTCCCGCATCATCGGTCAGAATCGCATCTGCGCCCTCGGCCACCCAGTTGTTTGGAACGGGACGGTCTGTAGCGCCAAATGTACCGAACACGGAAAGATTTTTGATTTCGACAAACGCCCCTGGAACTGGTTTCCCTTGTTCGTCTTGAACAATTCCTCCGATAGTCGTCCCTTGAGGGAGTTGCATTGTAAATTCTGCAGGGATCGCATGGTCGCCCGGCTGGATATCCACTGCCCACATGGCATGCTGTGACTGAAAGCCCTCTTTGTGGACCCAAATTCTTAGATCAACTGATTCTCCATGCCAAGTTATGGAAGTCCTGCCTTCCTCGTCGGTGGTGTAGAAGCAATTCTTGATTCTCGTGGGGCGCCCATCAGGCTTCGCGGCCTTGAACACGTGATTCTGGAATACTCGTGCGTTCGGTATGGCTTGGTTGTTCTCATCGTTGATAACCAGCTCCATGGTATTTTCTTCTTCCACTGAAGCCGACAGCTTGTGCCAGCCGTTTGCCAAGGCCGAAAAGCCTGCCGGAAAGACTGTCAACGAAGAGTAGCTCGGAGGCTCCTCCGCAGCAAACTTCCAAGATCGCAGCACGTCGGGACTGACGCGACTCAAATCTGCCATGTCGAAGTTGGTGCCGCTAACGCTCATGTCAACGAGTGCGGTCGGACTACAGCGAAATGTGGCCCGTTCGAGCTTAGCCCCGTCGAAAATCGCCTGATAGAATCCAGCTTGGCCCGCCGAGAAAACTGCACCACTTAATCGAGCGTTTTTGAATGAAGCGTTCTGAAACGCACGATCGCCTCCAAGCAGCAGCGTGCCGCTCGCATCTGCTCCCGCAAATGACGCCCGCTGAAAACCTTTGTCACCACCACTCAAAATTGCATTAGTCAATCGAGCTCGATTGAAGTCAGCTTGGATAAACGCTTCTCTACCGGCAACCCGGCTAAGCTTTGCGCCTGCAAAATCAGCATTCCGATAGGGAGTCGGAGCAACTTGACCGTTTTGCTCCTGCACTTGGGGATTCGCGATCGGAGCTTCTGGCAACGCGCCTGCCTTGAGTATGCTCAAAGGCTCGCGAGCACGTAGGATGGATACACCTACAATGGCAATGCCAGTAGTGATCGCCCCAATAGCTAACAGGCTACGATTGCCGCCGCTTCGGTTTTTAGACCCGTTCAGGATAGATCGGATTCGTGCGCTAATTTGCAACGTGGATGAAAGCGAAAGTGCGAGACATTGTCTTGTAACCGCAGAAGATTTTGGCAAGGCCTCGACGAGTGCTTGTGCATATTTTCGTGGTGCAATTCCCGCTCGAACGACTAGATCATCGCACGCAACCTCTCTTTCAAACTCAATCTTGAGACATACTATCCAGACCAGAGGATTGAACCAATGAAGACTTTGAGTCAGAAGAACAACCCATTGCCAGATTGCATCTGAACGGTCGATGTGAGCGAGCTCATGCAATAGAATTCCCTTGACTTGTTCGTTGTCGATGTCCCCTTCAACAAGGGACCGCGGGACAACAACGCAGGGCTTGATGACTCCAAAGGAAAGCGGGGTTGCTACAATTTCGCTTGTCAAGAATCTCACGTCTGGCCTTTTCGCGAGAGACTCCGATCTCGGGTCTGGTTGACCGAGCATCCTGATGGTTCGCAGAGAGAGCAGACTCAAGAGTATTCGCAAGAGCATCAACGTTGCACCGAGAGCCCAAATCAGGACGCACCAGCTTCCGATGTCGGCGATTGTCTGATCACTGCGGAGCCCTGCCGCCTGGCTCTCGACGCTATAGGAGTAGTCTTGTTTGTCACGAATCTCGGCATTGCCATTCCTGCCGGTGGTTAGTGGCTGGGCAACTTGATTTGTCAGCGTTGTGAAGGAAGCGTCTGACCTTTCTAAAGAGGCCGTTTGAAGCGGGACTGCCAATTCTGGATCGGCGGATGTGCTTTTTGCCGATGCCTTATCCTTGGCAGGCAACACTCGGAGTGCAGGCAACGAAATGGTGCATAGCGGACACACTGCTGCCAATGCCATAAATGAAACCAGCAATCCGTGACGTACGGCTGCGGATTTGTTTCGCAGTGCTTTTTCAGTAATGAGCGCGACTGCCATTAGTGCTGAGCATTGCAGAGTCGCGAGGCCTAGGAATGACAAGATACTCATTGGGCCTTCTCCTGCTCGGGTGAATCGGATTTATTGCTCAGTTCATCAATCAATGCGGCGAGGTCCTCGACGTCCGAGCTGCTGAGTTTTTGTCGTGGATGCGCCAGATGTGTAGCGAGTGCTTGAGTGAGCGAGCCATTGAAGAACGTGTCGATGACTTCCCTGAGCGCTTTCGATCCAGCGGATGCCTTCTGCTGTTTCGCGACGTAGACCTTTTCACGGCCATTTTTCTTGCTCCTCAGAAATCCCTTATCGACAAGGATGGCCAACAGTCGCCGGATAGCCATTGGGGTTGGAGCGTCGGTCATCCGGGATCGAATCTCATTCACCGTCGCTCCACCAGCCTCGAATACGATCTTCATGATCTGTCGCTCACGCCGCGATAGCATGCTTAGATCAGGCAATATTCCACCTTTCTAGAAGACTGTGTTTCTAGAGAACGTTTCTAGAGAATCACGTTATAATCGCTAATAATTTAGCGATTGCGTTTTCGCAGTCAACTCTATTCGCTAAAATTTTAGCGTCTAGACTGTCCTTGCAAGGCATAGAAGAATGGCGAGTTAGAAAGACGACCAGCCTCAGAAGTAGAGAGGGCACACTGCCGCCAGGGCCAGTCGAATCGGTGATTCGCCGGCTCGGGGTCCACGACCCAGGAGGCGAGATGCCAATTGCCGTCAAGGTATTCCGTCAAGTGAACGCGGTTCGGCGTACCCTTTAGCAAAAAGAGTACTCCGCTCCCACTGGACACCGAAGAGATTGATGCCACATTTCCCAGGTCTCTCCAGTCTTAAAGCCGATACCAGAGCAGCCACGAATGCGAGTTCCCAACAGAGCCTCAAAAGCTGGCGGCTTGTTCAACCTCAGCAAGCTAGCAGACTTTCAACAGCGTTGCGGGCTGACAAGGCTGCAACGTGTACTGATCCCCAATCATCACTGTCTGTATACGTGTCGCCCGCGAAGAAAACTTGCCGGCCAACGGATTGCTGCATTCGCGGCGGTAATCGCCAGTCGCCGCTGTCAGCGAAATAAGCTTGACGGATAAACTCTTCCTGAGACCAATTTTGCGCTACATGGCGCAAATACATGCGCGAGGCTTCACCTTCAAAAATCTGATCAAGCTCCCTGAGAATATAGTCTCGAAGCTCGGTGCCTTCCCGAGACTGATAAGCCTTGGCCTGTTCTCCAACGGTGAACAGGCCAAGTACATTAGTAGCAGACCGCTGACCGTAGGCCGCATCGTAAAAAGTCTTCTGACCATCGCGGTCGTTGGTTCCTGCGATTTCAAGAAACGTCGGATAGAACTTTTCCCTAAACTCTATAAAGACCTTCATTCCGCCCCAAATCTTCGCATCTTGAAATGCCTTCTGCTTCCAATTGGGCAGGGGAGGCACAAAAGCGATTCGGTTCTCCTTAATGACCTGAGGCGGCGCGGTAATTACCACCGCATCTGCAGTGTGACTCTCGCCATGAGCATCCCGCAGGACAACTTTGTCGCTGGAGTAATCTACCTCCACCACCGCAGTGCGAAATCGTATCCGCCTCGCGATGCCCGGGAGAATGTACCGCTCGTAAAACGAAAGCCAGGTGCCATTCACGAACTTCAAATCCTGGTATCTTCCGAGCGCCATGATTTCAAGTTTCGAGTTGCTGTAGGTTCCGAACGTTGCGTTCGAGTTGTAGGATGCAATTTTGGTGGTGATCTTGACCGAATCGTCATTGACAATTTGAGCCAGAATGCTCGGCGCTGCATGTATCCACTCGCCGCCAAGTGGGATTGGGAAGTCAACAAAGTCGTGCAGTGTCTTTATCCGCCCACCATAGCTGGGCGCGGCTTCCAGAATCGAGAATCTCACACCTTGCTGAGCGAGTAAGTGCCCAACTGACATTCCGGCGGCACCTGCCCCGACAACAATCACCGATCCATGGAATCGGGAAGAGCTATTCCGACTGCAACCGCCAAAACCCAAACCAAGCGCACCGCAGACGACCATGAATTCCCGTCTGGTGATCATCTAATTCGCGCCGCATCATCATTTCTAGTGTGGATGTTTTGAAAATAGCATACTCGATCACCCCGGTCTTCGCAGAGGCCGATGTGCGTTGCGTGTTCTTCTCCGATTTGCAGGCCGCATCGACAACGGCAGATTAGCCAGCTGAGCAGTCATCAGCTGAGCACTCAGCGCAACATGAACGGACTTCTCAACTGGGCAGCTTGCACGACGATTTAACTCCATTCGACAGGTTGGGCCAATCGCCGACATTACGCCCGAAAACGAGAAACGAGCGGTTTGATCTCGGTGTTGCCAGAACAAGCTAGAAGACGCGCGTGTTGAACGCCGAGTACCACACTTCGGAACTGCCAACGAGAGAGTCTTGATCCTGGAAGAGTACCCAAAACGAAGTTGTGTACTTGCAATTCGATTGCATCTGGATATCCTTTTTTTGTTTCAACTCAAACGCTCGAGCCGTGTGGCAAGAGTCCGGCCAAGCTCAACGAAAAAGGAGATGCCCATGACAACGGAATCGCTACAGCATTTCGCTACGACGGTACAGAAATCTGTTGCCAAGGCGACGATCATAGAACCACGGTCTGAAGTCAGCAACGCTTCGGTAGAATACTGCGTGAGCAGCGGGTATGTGCTGATCACGGATCCGTCGACCAAACGCGCGTTTGTCACGCATATCAGCAACGTAGTACTCGAGCTCGCGGCGGAGTCTTGATGGATCGACGAAACGCTGGAGTTGCCCGCTAGGTAACAAGAGGTTGTTTTAAAGCTGCTCGGCAAGTCTTTTGCGGAATCGACAGGTGGCGTCGACCGTTCAGGTCACCTTGTACGATGGGACAGATGGCGTCCCAATTTGGGCCCGCCCCGTACCCGTCGAGTGAGTTGGTGAAGCCCTCAATGCCAACCAGCGTCGTGTTCCGTACTCCACCGAGACGCACACCAATCGATCATCTTTCGTTCCATCCTTTACCGTCAAAGATCTTCGGCACGCATTTCTCGATGCGTGCCGTTTTCGTCTTTGACTGCTTCGCCGATGAAAAGTGGAGCAAATAGCCGCGTTGGCGTCCAGGAGTGAGTGCGTTGAATGCGCCTCGAAACTTCGGATTTGACTTGAACATCTCAGTCAACTCGTCTGGCTGTTTAGGCATCGCGTCGTCGACAAATGCCTTCTTTCCCGTTACCTCAAGTTCAATGGCTTCCTGGACGTACCTGGCAATTACCTTTCTCAGCGACCTGACCCGCTTGGTGCTCGTGAATTTTAGGTAGCGAGCAAATCTGGAATTCTCTCCGGGCTTCTCCAATACGCCTTCCGTGTCAGCAAGCTCAGCACCCCGAAAGAACGAAAGGGCCGCGCATTCCTTCAGCGCGCTGACGGTAACGATGTTTCGACCATTATGCGTATAGCAAGGCACGCTCCACTTGATCTCCTCCGTCAGGCCACTGGCTAGGAGGACTTGCCGGAGCGACTGCAGTACCTTGGTCCACGGCCGCACTTTGCAATCCGGTGTACCTCCGAGCTCACATCGCCCACATCCGATTTCAAGATATTGATCAACATCTATTGGTTTCTCGGGCATCTGCTGGCTCACAAGTGGCCTACTCTTGATCAGCTCGGTCCGGCAAGGGGAATAGCGGACGGATCTCGACGGTCCCCTTGTTGGCTGGCGGCAGGCTGCCTGCGATTGAGATTGCTTCGTCCAGATCATCGACATCAATGACATAGTAGCCGCCAAGCTGTTCAGTCGTTTCTGCAAAAGGCCCGTCGGTCACCTGTCGTTTGCCATCGCGAACACGAACGCTGGTGGCAGTCGAAATCGAGTCGAGCGGTGATGAGTCGACGAACTTGCCCTGCTCTGCCAATTCATCGCAGATCTCCATCGACCGCTGCATGCATTCCTGACGCGTTTCTTCCGTCCAGCACTTCTCAGCGCTGTAGACCAGCAACATATATTTCATTGCTGCAAACCTCCTTCACTGCTGCCCGCAGAATAGTCGGGCATCTCAAGTTTACTGGGGTCAGTTATGTACCATGCTTGATTGTTCATGGGATTGAATGGGAGCGAACAATGCTCGTGCGCGACCCTCCAGTCGCCCTCGATTCGCTTCAAGCCAATGCTGATTCTCATCCAAGTTTGACCACAGGGGTGGTCGCTGGGCGTCGGCACAAAGTGATGTATTCCATACACGAACGCCACGTCACCATCGACTTGTACCTGTAGGTCTCGGTGTTCCGATTTGAACTCGTCAGGAAAATAAGGAAGGCATGCCTCCCAGGTCTTCTTGATCGCCTGAACTCCCACAGCTTTGTAGGGCGGGCACGCGTCAAACAAAACGGCGTCGTCTTGGTAGTCCTCCATCATGGACTCCACGTCCTTGTTCTCCAGCGCAGATCGCCACTTGGCCATCAAGTCGAGTATTGCACGCTCGTCTTCGGAATTCTCGATCGAGCTTGCCGACGACTGTCGCAAGTCGTCTTCGCGAGCGGCAATTTCCCCGGTTGGATCATTCTCGGCGAAGTCCTGCATCTCGTACGCTGGACGGATTTCGATCTCAGTGTCTTCTTTCATCGGATTTGGACAACGTTTGACCCACTCGACCGCTTCGTCGAGCGACTGAACGTCCCACAGCCAGAAGCCGGCAATCAACTCTTTGGTCTCGGCAAACGGGCCGTCCGTGACGTCGCGGTTCGCTCCTGAGAAATGGACTCGTACGCCTTCGGAACTTGGCTTCAGCCCCTCACCGGCTTCAGAACTTGCGGTGGCCTTGATGACTACCATGACGCGCATCGTTTTCTCCGATTTGAGTTTCGCTTGAACGGCTGACGATCAGACTTTATCCCGATTGTCTTGCCTGAAACTGCTGTTCGCGCTGCTCGACCATGGCATTGACCTGCTCATCTGCAGGACGGATCTCGAAGGGCCCGACCCGCACTCCGGGATGCTTCGACATCAGTTCCACGGCATGCTCCATACTCTCAGCCTCCAAAATCAAAATGCCGCCGAGCTGTTCTTTGGTCTCCGCATACGGTCCATCTGTTGCCTGCACCTTGCCATCGCGAAATCGCAAGGTGATCGCTTGCCCTGCATCCTCTAGAGCCTCTCCGCCCACAAAATGACCGCCGCTTCGCAAGACGTCGTCGTAGGCAAAGCAGTCGTTCAGGGTTTGTTGAATTTCCTGCTCACTCATTGAGCGAAACTGGTTGTGATCGGCATATCCAAGACAAATGAATTTCAAGTTCGTTCTCCTATTCAGACTTCAAGGTTCAACGGCGAGCTTCGGCGCACGTTCGTTGAGTAGTCGAACGGAACCGGAGCTGATCGACATATGATGGCAAGAATGTCGATACTTTTTTTGGGCTCAGAGCATGGAGCTATTCTGGTATCGAATCCAGACGTTTGGTCAAAAATCGGCGTTCGGAATCTTGCTTGGCAAGCGTCAAGGCTCTTTCGAAAGCTCGTCTCGCCTCCATTGCCTCACCTTGGCGGCGCAGTAGTTCACCCCGCGCCGAATGTGCTAGGTAATAATCGGCGAGGTCACCGTTGCTGAGGACTCCGTCAATAATCTCCAACCCAGCTTCGGGGCCGTCGCGCATAGCGACCGCCACCGCGCGATTTAGCGCCACAATCGGTGAGGGCTCAATCCGGAACAACACGTCGTAGAGGGCGACAATTTGCTGCCAGTCAGTTTTCGCAGCGACTTTGGCTTCCGAGTGCACTGCCGAAATGGCTGCTTGCAGCGTGTAAGCACCGATCCGCCGAGTTGCCAGCGACTGCTGGACGAGGCGCTGACCTTCTTCAATGAACTGGTGATTCCAGCTACCGCGATCTTGATCTTCCAGCAAGACGATGTCACCGTGTTCGTCGACCCGCGCGTCCCGCCTAGATTCATGCAACAACATCAAGGCTAGCAGCCCCATAACCTCCGGATCTGGCAACAGTTCGAGTAGGAGCCGGCCGAGTCGAATGGCTTCACTGGATAGCTCCACACGCGTCAACTGACTGCCGGACGAGGCCGAATATCCCTCGTTATATACGAGGTAGATGACGGACAGCACGGCGTCCAATCGCTCAGGCAGATCATCACGCGAAGGGACAATGTACGGGATTCCCGCCCTGCGAATCTTGGCTTTCCCACGCACAATCCGTTGAGCCATTGTGGCCGGGGCCGTTAGAAACGCACCAGCGATTTCCTCTGTGGACAAACCACAGACCTCACGCAGTGTGAGCGGAACCTGAACCATTCGGTCCATTGCTGGATGGCAACACGTGAAGATCAGCCGCAATTGATCGTCCTCGATCTCCAGTTCAGCGACTTGTGCGTTGCGGGAAGCGACCTCTTCGATTCGTGCAATCAGGTCCGGCTGCAACTCGCGGAACTTGGCATCCTTGCGGATCAGGTCGATCGAACGAAACCGACCAGCCGAGATCAACCACGCGACTGGATCGCCAGGAATGCCTTTCGATTCCCAGTCCTTGGACGCAGCCGTGAACGCTTCCTGCATGGCGTCCTCCGCCAGTTCGAAATCACCCAGCGCACGGATTAGCGACGCCAGAACGCGGCGAGAGTCGGTCCGATAGACTCGATCAATGGTTTCGTTGATGTTCGTCACGCGAGCTTTCCTCGATGCCTGACGATCATTCTGACAGCACTAGGCTGAATAGCAAAGCTCCAGTTAGACTCGCGTCAAGCCCTCACGCATCGCTGCATCTGCAGCGGGTTTGAGCCCCAAGTGTCGGTCCGAATTGGACTCCAACCAATTCCGTCTTTCTCGTCACGTCAAACTGACAAACCCTCGACCGCAGAACAAACTGCGATCGAGGGTTTGAGGTTTGAGCAGAGTATGCCTTGGCCAACGCTCCCCGCCCAGGAGTTGAACCAGCCAGTTACCTAGCCGACATCTACGCAGCGAAACCAGTTGCCGGCCGTTCTCCGCGCATGCGATACATCGACACCCGCCGCGACAGCCCAAGAAGAAATGCGGTCGTATAAAGCCACATTAGTCACTTCACTTCGGCCGCAGCGATGACCGAATCCTCTGCAACTACCAGCAAATCCATCGAGCTGGCGGCTTGATTCGATGAAAGAGGCGACAACTTGACAAGTAGGTTCTCCTGGTAGTGCAAAACACGGCGTAGCCGAGCCGGCTCGCCAACAGTAACTCCCAGGAG
>JANQOL010000175.1 GCA_028289675.1 Pirellulaceae bacterium | reverse complement strand
AGGTCGTCGCCCCTTGCTCAAACAACTTGTATTCAGCGTCGTACTCTTCTTTGGCCACGTCACGCGCAGCTTCGGCGTATTCGATTTCAGCCGTTTGCTCCGACTGCATCTTGGCCGCTTCGTATTCTTTGTTGGCTACTTCCAACTCCGCTTTGGCGACTCGAAAGTCGATCGTCAACAGCGTGTCTCCCTTCTTGACTACGCTGCCTTCATCGACCATCAGCGTCTCGATCAACCCATCGGCTTGGGCCGCGATATTGATGTTGTGCAAGCACTTGATCTTGGCGGCATCAACACGAATCACGCCCGCCAGCGTTTCGCTCAACGGCTGAACTTGGTTCCGGAATCCGTCTATTCCGAGTTCGCCTGTTGTCGGCTGCCCTTGTCCAACCACACTATTGGCACCGCACAAAAGCAGACTCATCACGAGGGATATGTGAAATCGGATATTCATCTGAGCGTACCTGTGATTAGGTCAGGGAAAGTGATTAGGTCAGGAAAATGAAGGTGATCTAGAGCATTTCTACTTTTGCTGTGGCCTGTTCTCAACGGAATGAGCAACCACCAGCGTCGACGACGCAGGCCCTATGTCCGTGCGACTCGCACTAGAACAACACGTTGGCTTGGACCCATTCGACAACTTCGTGGAACCACACAAAGGCCGCTGATCGCTTGCCACAAGTAACGTCCGCGATGACCTTGGCCCCAGGGCGCCGACTAATGCCTTCCATCGAATCGGGCTGAACCCGCAGCTTGACGACAGCGCCATCCGTGGGATCCAATTGAGCTCGCGCGTGGATGGCTTCCGCGGACAATTTTCCGGTGTGATCTTTCGACGGGTCCGTGGACATGATGTATTCCACCGGCAACGGTTCGCCTTTGGCCTTGGCAATGGCGTCGTCCAAATACCGCATCCGTTTTTCAGGCATCAACAGTTCCAATTCCCAATCGCCATTTGGATCGGCGACATTCACCAACACCTGACCGGTCACGACAGGGCGCGCCCGCAGTTTTTCTTTGAGCTTCCAGTCCATGATCACGCCATCAATGGGACTGTAGCGTTCCAATTGCCTTTCCTTCTCGCGCACCAGCTTCAACTGGGCGACAATCGTGTCGCGGCGTTTGGTGTATTCGTCCAACTCGCCCAGTCGCTGCATCCTCTCGCCGCGATCAATGGAGGTCGAACCGACCAGATCCTGTAATGAATCGACGCGTTCCTGCGTGGCTTCCAAGTCACCTTGTAAATTGGTCAGTTCGATTTCCAGTTCCCGATCCCGCAACGTCACCAGCAACTGCCCTTTCTTGACCACATCACCGTGATCAACGTGGACGTCCCTGATCTCGCCATCTGTATGGGCAAACACTTGCCCTTTGACCTTGGGCTGCAAGCTGCCATTCGCCTCGAGATCATGGTTGATTTGAATCAAAAACATGGCCAGCAGACCTGCGGCGACCAGAGTCAACACGGCCAACGTCTTCGGTAGCGTCGATCCACGAAATAGCCATGTAGCGCGGCTCAGAAAGCGCCACAGCGGCATCAAAAAGAGGTCACTGTGATCCTGGGAATTGCTGAGAGCTCTGGCCGCGTGTTCGTACACCAAATCGCAGCGGGACCGAAGATCGTCACCGGCAATCTGACTCTCGATCTGCTCCACGATCAGGGCGCCAATGATCTCGCGCTTGCTCAGATCCTCGCGTTGAACCTGTTGCTTGGAATGAACGTCGCCTTCGATCACCTTTTCCGGTCGTCGGATTGGCAGTACGGCAATAGAGCGACCATGCGAGAGATCCACGTAGTCCTCGACCGCCTCCTCAAGCTGCGGAGGCAAATCGACGACGGAGCCGTCGTACCACAGCGACTCGCCAGCGGAAACGACGCGCGTCGCCAGCCGATTGAGAGCCGTCACGATGTTCGAGCGATTCTCGATCGTATCCTGCCCTGAAATCGATTGTACCTTGCACTTACTGCCTTTCTTGATGGCCACACTCACGCGATCGCAACCGATCAGCTGACGGCCTTCGTTGGCAACCGTAAAGGCCGTGTCCCGTAAATCGAGGTTGTCGTGCACTAGACGGGCAAAGTGATCCGCACTTTGCCACATCAGCTGCCGATCAGAAACACGCTGCAGCGTATGGCCCTTCAACCATTCGCCGATCAAGCTGGCCATCTGGTCCAAAAACCGTTGATAGCCGCGTTGAATGTTGGGGGCCGAGTTGGGCCGCTGAAAGACTTCCACCAATCCCGCTCGCTGCTGCCCACCAGACAGCGGCGAAACGACCAGCAGGTATTGCGACGGATTTCCTTCTGCCTGATCGTCTCCGAGCATTGAATTAGGCGGCACCAACTCCGATTGTCCGCGGGCAAACAAACGTGTCAGCAGTTTGCCATGCTTCTCTGCGTCTTCACTGTCAGCTTCCAGCAAGTTCTGGTTGACGTTGATTTGATAACTGAGTTTGAGCGTGCCCTCTTCATCCAATAACCAGATCGCTCCTCCCACGGCAGCCAATGCGTCCACGATCCGCTTGAGCACCCCTGGATAGTACTCTTCCGCCGGAATCTCCGACCGGGACATGTCCGCGATCTCATTGATCAAAGTGCGGATCTGCTGCTTTGTTTGTTCAACCGTTTCTTGGGAGGGTGTGGTCGACATACAACACTTTGACTTGGCTAAGGTGAAGGGCGTTGGAGATGCCTAGAAACCGACGCCGCAGGCGATTCCGATTCATCTGACGTTAAGTACCCAAATCTCGACATCAATACTCGCCGCCCGGGAATCACGCGTTGCCGAGTCGGTTGCAAGCCAAACGTGACGGTTATACCAATCAGACGTTACCCGGCAGACCTGCTGCCATCTTCGCCCCACGCACGCTTGGAACCATGCGGAGCTCGAAAGTTCCGTTTTTCCTGGGATTTTCTACTAATATGTGCCAACTCGGCGATTGGTCAACAGCGGTGTATTGATCGATGTTAGTACCAAGAGTATAAACAAAGTGGATTGCGTCGGGGAATAGCGTGCTGCGCAAAATACTGATTTTTCCGACTGGCGTTTTTTTCGGATCAACGGGGAACTTGTCCCCAACCCAGTCATCGAAGCTGCGGTTTCAACGGCGGAGTCCAACGTGCAAATGCGGACAACAAAGAACGTGTCGAGCTAGGAAAGCCAGACGGATTAATCGTTGTAGAGCGTGCGGAGTTAACACAGCGCCCAGGCTCCCACACAATCCGGCTGCCAGTGGATTGAAAACACGGAACGCGTGTTCATGCTGGAACAATTCAAGGTGAAAAGCTGACGCGTGAAATCCAGCAGAGTCCGCTGATTCGCTCACCTCGGCAGTCGGCCAACCCATCGAAGCTCGGCGCCGCAGGACAATCCGCTCTCGCCCCACCGCATCATGGCGGCAGCGCGATGGAACCGAACCAACTTAAGCTCCCGAACTGCAGCGCTATCCACATCAGTCTGGAAGGCCCGAACTAGCGAAATGGACATTCAGACTCTCCATCAGGCACTTCAGGAACTGCCCAATGCGACCGTCGGCCCCACGACGTCGCAAGTCAAGAAGCTGGCCAAGCTGATTGACGGTGATGTTCCGCTGCAGTCGTTCTTGGAACAGTTGTTACCTCAACTGTGCGAGCTCTTTGGTGGCGTCGCTGCCGTCGCCTGGATGAAAGCGTTGGGAGCCTCGGACGCGGTGTTTGGCGTCCGCTACAAGATGGAAGACGTCGTCGGCACGGTCGCCGAGCAGAAGAAACACGAGCGGTTGGTCCAAATCGCTTGGGCCCAACGACAGCCGATGCTTGCCGAGCCCACCAAACGCGGCGGAGGTGGCAAGGCCGAAAACCCGACTGGATATCCACTCCTGTTTGGCCCAGTCTTGCACTTGGGTGAGCCCATCGCCCTGCTGGAAATCGTACTCGGGCAAGCGGAAGGACCTCTATCGCAACCTACCCGCCAATTGTACTTGCGCGGCGCCCAGCTGATTTCGGAGCGAGTTTACGGTGGTCTCAAGCAAAGAATGTCGGTGCCAGCAGCCACGCTGCAACAGGCCGCCGAGCAGATTCAGCAACTGGCCGGCGAAGTGCTTTCTATTCAGCAGCAAATCAAGCGCAACATCGAATCGCGCTTGCAACAGTTTCACGGCTGGTCTTTTCCGACGCTGGCTGAGAATCAAGCCTTCGCAAAAATGGTTCATCAGTTGCTGGACGGTTACGGACTACGTGTGGAATGTCCCGAATGCGGCCATCCTGCCATTTTGCGCTGCCTCCGCGCCGGCAATGCAAAAAATGGCGCGTTCGTATTTGACCATTACTTGGAATCGGGACGTACCTTTCATGGCGGCACCACGACGGTACCACTGATCAAAGTCGTCCAAAAACCCGCCCGTCGAGCCGCCCTAAACAATCCCGGCTAGCAGGTAGATTTCCTTGGCAATGCTTGCACTTGCGTGATCTGCCAATCAACCAACGACCTGGTTGCTAGAACACATCGTCTCGTCATTGGTTCGCAGTACCGACTTGCAAAACACAATTGTGCTCGAACGAGTCAATTAGATTCGCCACTGCAGTGGCCGAGGGGTAATGATGACCAGATTCGTGATCGCTCTGCTTTTGGCGCTGGTTATTGGTCTGCTGTTCCTGACTGCAACGCCGCAAGAAGACGACGTAGCACCGGCGCAAGGCCCTACCATTGATCCGGTGTTTGACGTAGAGCCACCGCCATTTGAATACCAGGACACTGAATTCTTCATCTATCACAAGCCAACTGGTCCCAACGAACCCTATGAAGGCACTCAATCCAATGGAACGATGCATAAAGTGGGACTGGCCAGCGACGTCAACGCAAACTTTCCGCAAATAGCCGCTGCCGTGTCACAGATGATTGCCACCAGCGAGAATGCGGACCGCGATACATTTTTGGTGAACTCGGGGTATGTCCCCAAGCTGTCCATCCGCTATTGGTTTGTGAATATCTTCGATGAAACTGAAAATGGCCAAGGGCAAATTGAGCTCTTGGTCAGATGCCACGCTGGCTCTGAAGCTTGCGGCGCTTGTGTCGATGGGATACTCGAAGAACAATGGTTGCTATCGAACGGTCAACTTTCGTTGGCTTCCCGGCAATTTGTCGATGGTTTCCGTGCCGTGGGACCTTTTTCTCTGGATGGAACGTGACTCAGACCATGCATTAGCGAACGTGTGGTTGCACTCGATATCTCAAAGCCGATGGCTAGCCAGGTCGATAGCACGCGGTTTCAGCGAAACGTAGGGAGAACCGCACGCTATCGCGTGGCGGCTGATTTGCGCGCTGCCGTACTTGCAGAAAGCTCAACTACTCGTGTTCGTCGAGGTCACGCAAGGGGTTGCAGTGGCGGATCGGGCAGTTGGAACGCCTCGCCACCGCCGCACGGATGTCCGCGCAGATAGGACTTGGCCGACATCTCAGCCTTACCCGCAGGTTGTAGGCGACCAATCATCAACAGCCCTTGGCCGGTCCGGACCAGCAAGACCTCGTCCCAGGGCTCGGCCCAATCCAGTCCCCAATCGCTGGTCCGCAGCTGAGCCACGCCCCCAAGCGTCATGTCTCGCACGCGATGGCGCCAGTCCTCGGGAATGAACTCAGCCTGTTCGGATACAGTTCGGGCAGCTCGCACCATGATGCGAACGGTCTTGCTCCGGCTGCGGCCACCTCCGTTGCGTTCTAGGTTGGCGAACGTACCGGGCCAAGGTTGGCAGGCGCGAACCAGACGACATAGATACTCGGCTGGCAGACGGCAGTCCAATTGTCCGTCCGCTTTGCGAAAGCGCGGCGCCTTGGTCACCCGCGACTGGTCCTGGAGTTCGCCAATTTCACTTTCTCCATTCCATTGTTCCAACCGTCTTACGGCGTCCAACGACGCCTGAACACCCAACTCGGCCAGCCGAGGTTCCAATTCTGCGGCGGACTCATCAGAATCGATTTCCAACTTGGCGACTGCCAGAGCTGGGCCCGCGTCCAGGCGAGGTGTCATGTGAATCACGGTGACTCCCGTATGCGTATCCCCACGCAGCAGAGCCCACTGAACTGGGGCCGCACCGCGGTGTCGAGGCAGCAAAGAGCCGTGCAAGTTGATCCCGCCCAACCGGGCGGCCGACAAACATTCGCGCGACAAGATTTGCCCATAGTCGCAAACAAAAAACAGTTCCGACGCGTGTCGCGACAACTCCGCAATGGACTCGGCAGAATTAATGCTATCCGGTTCGAAAATGGGCAATTGATGCTCTTGAGCCCATTGATACACCGGTCGCGGCGGAGCTTTCTTTTGTCCTTTGGCCAGTATCAAGGGACGCGTCACCACCAGCGGGATGTCGTGCCCCGCAGCCAACAAGCGCTCGCAAGTCGGAACAGCAAACGGCCCCGTGCCCATAATGATGATTTTCACAAGCCTTCCATTCTATCCTGAGTGTCTTCCGTAGGTCTTCGCACCCGTCCAGACTCGCGACCTATCGCCCCCGCCGGATACGAAACCGAATGAAGATTCAATCATCCTGTTCGCGCCCCATCTCGACACTTCGCTCGGCGCATCGACGAACGGCGCTCATCAAGGCGCCGCGTACTGCGTGCTGCTCTAGTACTTCCAGCGCGGCAATGGTCGTACCGCCTGGACTGGTGACTTGATCTTTAAGTTCTCCCGGGTGCAATCCTGTGTCTAGAACCATCTTAGCCGCTCCCAACATAGCTTGGGCAGCCATCCGAGTCGCCTGCTGGCGCGGTAGCCCCATCGCCACAGCACCGTCACTGAGAGCCTCGATCATCAGATAGCCGTAAGCGGGGCTAGAACCTGCTACACCCGTCACTGCCGAGATCTGGTGATCGGAGACGCGTTCCACAAGTCCCACTGCCCTCATCAACGTCTCGACCCACTGCAAGTCACTTTCCTGGGCATCTTCGCTGGCGGCAATGGCGGACACCCCCGCCAAAACCCGGCAAGGCGTATTGGGCATGACGCGAATGACACGCCCAGTTCCCAACCAACGCTGTAATTGTTCCAAAGAGATGCCGGCGTG
>JANQOL010000174.1 GCA_028289675.1 Pirellulaceae bacterium | reverse complement strand
AGCGAATACTGCGTGCTTCGCGCTGGCACCAGCGTGGTACCGCTACCGCCAACGTTGCCAGATTCGGTAGCTTGCCCGGCTAACTGCGCCACCGCGACGGTTGCTGCTGCGATGCGGACCATCGGCGACATCCGTCAACGTCGCGTGCTGGTGCTGGGCGCAGGGCTCTTGGGTCTAACCGCATGTGCGATGGCCAAAGTTAGTGGCGCGAGTGAGGTCGTCGTCTGCGATCGTGACTCGTCACGCTTAGCCTTGGCGGCAGAATTCGGTGCCTCTCGGCAAGTGCAGCAACCCAAGGGCCGCGAATATGACGTTGTCTTTGAGATGTCAGGCAGCTCGTTGGCGGTGGCGGTTGGCCTAAATGCCTTGACGATAGGCGGAAGGTTAGCTCTGGTGGGTTCAGTGAGCCCGGCCGAACCCGTTGCTGTCGATCCAGAAAGTGTCGTACGCCGCTTGCTGACGATTCATGGTGTACACAACTACCAACCAGTCGATTTACAAACCGCAGTCCGCTTCTTGGAGCGGCACCACGATCAGTTCCCCTTTGCCGAACTGGTCTCCAAGAAATTTTCCTTGGCAGAAGCCCAACTTGCGTTCCAATATGCATTGAAAGCGCATCCCATCCGAGTTGCGGTGTGCCCGTAAGGTCACGCGATATCCAACAACTGAGTACCCGGCGCGGTCGACTTGTGACAAGAGAGATTCCATGCTGACGATTAATCGTTGTCTCGAGCTGTTGCACGATCGAGGCGATTCTGAATACGGCGGTGAACCGGTAACGCAGCTGGAACACGCGTTGCAGTGTGCGATGTTGGCAGAGGGGGAACACGCGTCGCCGACATTGATTGCCGCCGCCTTGTTGCACGACGTAGGCCACTTGCTGCACGGTCTCCCCGACGATGCCCCGGACCAAGGTATCGACGATGCGCACGAAGAGTTGGGCTGCCGTTTCCTGCGCCAGCTCTTTGGGGATGCCGTGGTCGAACCTGTCCGCTTGCATGTACCGGCCAAACGCTATTTGAGTGCCAAGTATCCGGAGTATCGAGCGCAGTTAAGCGGCCCTTCCGTGGTCAGTTTGGAATTGCAGGGAGGCGTGATGTCCAACGAAGAAATGGACGCCTTTGAGCGCTTGCCGCATTTCGAGGACGCGGTGCGGCTGCGCCACTGGGATGATGCTGCCAAGATACCTGAGTTGCCGACTCCGCCCCTGGAGCATTACGCCCAACATCTGATTCAGGCCGCAAGCTTAGCTCCACCACACCACGTCTGACCGCGACTGTTTCCACCGATGGTGTCGCGGCAGCATCGTCACAATTGGCTTCGTCCGCTATTAGAACCGGCTGCCATTTTGGGACATTTCCGCGCGCAGCCGCCGCGCTAACTCCAGCAAAGCATCCTGGCTGACCCCGGCTTGTTGGGATTGCACCCGGATCCCTAGGCCACCGCCGGAGCCACGAAGACTGTTGATCGCACCTTGAATCGAAACGTCCGACGGGGTCACACCAATGGCGGTCGTGGTGCTGTAGGACGCGCGTACCGGTGTGGACTGACCATCAATCAGAATGGAAACTGGCGCATTGTTCTCTCCGGGCATTAGCCGTTCAAAATCCTTTTGGATCTGCCCCATGTCGGCACTATGCAAATCACGCATGAGGGCTTCGATCTCGTCACCACGTGTCCTCAACAATTCCGCAGATGTCCACTCCGGCCCGACGGCTCCGGTTGTTCCCGGCGCCAAATGAGCTTGCCGCAGTTCTTCGATAGCCTCACGTTGCAGCTCGGCTCGTTCGGGGCCGCTGAGCGAGTTGAAACTGGTATGTGAGCGATTGAGTCCCCGAGCGGACGCGTCACCGGCTTTGGACTCAACGATGCCCAATACTTCATAGCTACCATCGCGCTGCCGTCGAACCAACATCCCGTCAGTCAGTTGACTTCCGCGCGCATCCGTAATCCGATCTCCTCGAATGAACTCGACGGGGCCATCTCCGCTACGCGACATGCGACGCGCGCGACGTACCATCTCAGGCCCTACCAATTCTTCCAACAACTGGCCTTTCATGTGATCCAGATTTGGCGAGCGGGACATGACGCGCATGAGTGCGTCGTTGCTCATCTGTTCCAGGCCGGGAATGCTCCGTAGCGATTGCATCCATGCGCGGCTCGTGGTGGCGGAAGCTCCGGTACTGGCCAGCCGCGCCAGTTCGTCAGCACTCTCCAATTCGGTGGCCGCTCGACGTTCCGGCAAATTGATAAACTGATTTTGTTCCGAGTCGAACGTGCGTCGAGGCACGGCTTGGCCAGCCTCGTCGAACTGTCGAATGCGATCGTAACGCAAAGTACCATCTGAGTTCAAAACCCAGCGATATCCTGGCTCCGCATGCGCCGCCGTGCCGAATCGGAAAAACGCTTCTTCGCCGCCTGTCCATCCCGGAGGCTTGCGATCCAAGACGGCCGACGCCGAACCACGCCTGCGTACCATGCTGGCAAATTCAGCGGAAGAGTGCATTGGTGACTGCCAACCCGATGGCCTGACTCGGCGAATGCGTGCTTCCCAGGCAGCCGCCATATCGGCGACCCGTTGGCGGGCCGAATCGCTGCGGGCGGCCGCGGCGGCAGCCTCAATACGACCTAGCTCGTCCAGCATTCCCTGGGGCGCCGAAGCCAACTGGTCTGCGTATTTCCCTCGCAACACCATACAAGGTGAGGTACACGAGAAGAGCAGCCCGCGCGGCGACACGCGCAAATTGCCGCCCGCCGGAGGATTGGTGGCCATCACCCGCGCCGCCTCCGCCTCTCGAGCCACGTTGGTTTCGGCCTGTCGCAAGCCGCGCAGTTGTTGATCGGTGACTCCCAACTGCCGCAGCGCCGCGTGCGGATCTCGGGCGCTGGATACCAAGCGTTCGACGGCTTCTTCGGCCAAACCGTGGCTGCGTGCCAAGCCCCGCAAGACTTCATCCGCTTCCCTGGCCGCCACGGTTCCCAAGCGTGCCGTCCGCGCTGTTCGCACGGCCCGCGAAATGCCGCGGAATGCCCTTAGAGCGTCACCTAATTCTGGAATGATTGCGACGATATCCACGGCCACCCAAAACAGCGAAGGTTCTTCTTGCGAGATTGCCTCAGCGCGATCGAAGGAAGTATTCGCCAGAGCGTCTTCCATCAAATAGTTCTGGACATTGCGTACTGCTACCGCGGCATTGACTCCTGCCGCCACGGCCAAACTCAATCCTCCGGTGGCGGGAGCTGCTAACAAGGCGGCCACATCCATTACCAGCAGCGCGATCGTTTCCAAACTACCTGGCTGCTCCGCATCGACCTTGTCTTGAATCAAGCGGTTTTCGAAGCGACGCTGGCTGGTGCCCAGTTGGGCCTTGGTGAGACTGACAATCTTGGGCAGCCGCCAAAAGTTCAAGTCGTTGTCCCTGATCCCTCCTCGAACCTTATCGATGTTCTCTTCCTGTTCGCGAATCCGCGACCCCAACAACCGCTCAGTAACCCGTCCCGGACCGTGCGTGGCCAAGTCACGCAAGTCGCTCAGGCTGCCGTCCAAGCGTCCAAAATGCGCGAGCACGGGATGGCGCTGAGCCAGGATCCTAAGCAATTGCTGGTACCGAGCGCGCATGTCACGAATCTCGCGCCCTAGCTCATGGTAGCGCGGCGTCGGCTGAAACTCTCGTTCATGCGGGCCCATATAAACCAAACGCATGGCGCCCCGCCGCTCCCTCTCCTTTTGCTCGATTGCGTTGCGTTGCTGGACAGCTATTCGCGCGGTGGCCTGCAGATCCTGAGACGAGGTGTTGTTCTGCATCGAATACAGCGTGATCGGTCGCGGTGGCACCACGCTGATCGACGGAGGTGTGAATTCGGTCCAGGAGATTCCGTAGCGGATCTTCTCAGCTTCCGTTCGCTGAGCATTAGCGTTCAGTACGCTGATCGCATTGGCCCGCAGCTGTCTCTCAAAATTTTGCAGAAACTGAACGGCTTCGGCACGAACTTCGGCTAGGATCCGAATCGCCATCGGCAAAATTTGAGCGGCTGCCAATTGCCGGGCCTGGGGATCCAAACCTGTATTATTCTGCGTTGGGAAGCGATGCAAAGAGCCACGCGCTCTGGCGTGCGCCCAAGGTACCGGTACTGATACAGTGGGTCGCCGGCCCTGGACAACGGCCAACCAAAAGTCAGCGCCCCTCAATCCTTCGCGCGCAATCAGTCTCCGCATTCGCGCTCGCAACCAAGCCGGATCATTGGCCAACAGAATGCCATAGTGTTCAACCACGACCGAGCCCGGTCGTGGCCTGACGGGTTCGGGAGCGGGACCGCCACCGGAAGTTTGATCAGGCGGCTTGCGTTGAATTCGCCGAGGAGCACCCGCCCGAGTTTGCTGGATGACATGCGTCAATTCATGTGCCAGTAGATGCTTGCCGGCCGCCGTCTGCGGCGCGAACTGGCCGTTGGCGAAACTGATGTGGGCACCGAGCGTAAAAGCCCGCGCATCCAATTGGCGGCTTAGCTGATCCGCCTGGCCATCGGTATGCAGTCGCACGTGGCCGAAATCGTGCCCCAACCGGGATTCGAAAAATCGTCGCGAGCTGGTAGGCAATGGTTGGCCACCACGCTGGACACCGGAAACAGTCTGCGAACTCACGGTCGGCGGCGCAGTCTGAGCCCGCTGGGGGCTGCGTTGAATGTGCCCCGTTTGGCACTCGTCACAGCAGCCCTGAGCCGTCGTCGGACGTCGGCTGATGCTGGGTAGTTCCACCGGACCGGGCGACATGACTTGGTCAGCGACACGATCCGCTTGCCGTTCCAACGCGTCGTGCGGCGAACCGATCGTCAGTTTCGTTTGCACCCGGCTGGCCAACTTCTGCCAAACTGGATTGCAAGCAGGAGTCTTCTTCTCGGGATGCTCCGGACGCCGGCTCTTTCGTGGTGTTGGCGCACGCTTTAACCCTGACTGGGCGCGGCGGGGTTCGACTTGCTTCACGACGTTCGTCATAGCTAAAGCCGTTCGTCTTATGCTTGGATCAGCCGCTTCGCTAGCCACCGGTGCCACGCAGCGGTGGACTTCCGTAGATCACATTGACCGCAGTGCGATAGCACGTGGTTTCCATAAAGGGAGTGAACCGCACAATATCGTGTGGCGGCCAGTTAACACCCTGCCATTCTGTTGCAAATTGTCTTAACACGCGCGTTCGTCTGTGTTTGCATTGCAATTGCTGAACCAGCATGCAAGTTCCGGACAAACACAGCACGGAAGTCAGGGCAACTTACCGTCGCGTGCATTCTAACCGATGGCGACCACCGATCGTCTGTTTTTTGCGCCAGCACGCGCGGTCTCGCTCACCGGACGTTTGTTCACTCGGCGTACGGTTCTCAGAACCGCCGCAAAGCCTTGTCGCGAAACATCTTGTAGACTCGCCCGATGGCACCGAACGAACCGCCCCTATCGGGTCCGCACCTAGTCGCCCGGCTGCAGATAGGCTGCGATTTGCTCGGCGGCTTGCCGCCCGCCACGAACACATTGAGGAATGCCAACGCCTCGATAAGCGGCACCGCACACACGCAGACTGGGCAAAGTGGCCAATTGTCGGTCTAGCTCCTGCATGCGCTGCGCGTGTCCCACCAAGTACTGGGGCATAGCGTTGGGCCAGCGGAATACGTGTTGCCAGTTGGCAGCATCGCCGGTCCAGCCCAACAGCTCGCGAATCTCCCGGGCGGCTACGCTCAGTAGCCGATCATCGTCCCATCCGATGACTTCTGGTCGCAGAGCTCCCCCGAGAAAGATCCGCAACAAGATTTCGTCATCAGGAACTCGGTCGGGGTATTTGTTGCTTGTATAGCTGATCGCCAGCGCTTGCCGGCCTTCCACACTGGGCGTAATCACGCCGAACCCGTCGACACGACCGGCTAGGTCTCGCCGATTGACGATCATGGCCACCATAACGCTGGATGCGTATGGAACACCACCGATTATCTCGGCCGCCTGTGGATGGACGTCCGATAACAAGGAAGCACACGCGGCTGCCGGCAACGCAATGATCACACCGTCGAACTCACTGCGATCTTCGTCGGTGGAGACTTCCCACCGATGGCCCGCCAGCGGCCGCAACGACCGCACGGGGGATCCTGTCAGTACCGTGCCGTCGGGCAACTGGTCTGCCAGCTGGCCGACCCATGCCGACATGCCCGCCCTGGGTGCACGGAACTGATCGTAACGAGCTCCGGTAGCCCTGCGAGCAACCGCCGCGGCATCCTGACGCCGCGCTGCCCAGTACCCTCGAATCAATCCACCGTGTTCTCGCTCCATCTTCAAGAACTGCGACAACGTTGCTTGCATGCTCAACGTTGACGGATCGGCCGTGAAGATACCGCCGACAATGGGTTCCACAAGACGTTGAAAGGCCTCACGTCCCAGCCGTCTGGTGGCGAACGACTCCAGCGATTCATCTTGGTCTGACCTTCGCGCTGCCACCCAAGCCTCGGCCAGCACCCTCAACCGCCCACGCCATGACAACACATTGGTGGTCAGCATCGCGGTGAGACGCGTCGGTTGCATCAAACTGAAGCCGATTGGAATTGGCAGCAACCGACCTCGCCTAACGACAAAAGCGCGTCGATCTTTGTCCGATGGCTGGACCAGTTGATCGGAGCAACCGTGATCCTGGGCGAGCTGGAGTGCATCGGGAATGAGCGTGGCAAAATTGTCCGCGCTCGATTCCACCAAATATTTTGAAGTGCGGACCGTGTGCAGCACGCCCCCCAACCGCTCGTTGGCCTCGAACAACTTGACGTCGATCGACGGCGACCGACTCAGAGTTAGTGCTGCGGCCAAACCGGAGATTCCGCCGCCCACTACAGCGACCGTCTTCACGCGGCCCCCGCTTCGCTAAGTGCGTCAATCTTGGCAGCCAGAATAAAGTCGTTTTCGCTTAGCCCACCGATGGCGTGGGTCGTCAAATCGACGCGTAGGTGGCGATACCCCGTCAGGTGGATATCCGGGTGATGCTGTTCCAGTTCGGCCAGCTCCCCGATTTTGTTGGCCAGGGCCAAGGCTCCCACGAAGTTCTTTAGCTGCCAGCGACGAGAAATGAGCTTGCCATCGTCGGAAAGCTGCCACCGATCAAGGGATTTCAGTTGCTGCTGGGAAAACTCCAGCGTACAGGCGTCTACACCGCCCTCACAAGGTTGGCAACGTCGGCCAGTCAGCTCCGAAGCACTCGACACGTCCATGGATCTCCCTCCAATATCTACTCAAATTCCAGGCAAACTGACACAGGCGAGCGGATGTGGCACCACCAGCTGGTCTGCAGGCCCGGAGAGACCTGAACCGCCGTGGCAAGTTGTCGCCAGATCTGAGCTTAACCGACTTTCGACCATTCTCGAAGTATGCAAGCGACATTCAATCCAGTAAAAATAAGTAAGCTGTACCGACCGCAATTACCGAAGTGCAAGCTCTTTCATGGCGTTTGCCGAAACGACTCTATGAAGGGCACTGCGCCAAAATCTAGCTAGAGCAACCGATTTTCCTGATGGTGAACACATGGGGGTTTCGAATTCTAAGCTGAGTTCACGATTTTCGATCACCGATGCCAAATCGTTGGTCAAGGATCTCTCCAAGCCAAATCCGATGATCTATTGGATCGACTTTCTTTGTTCGATCAACATCGGAACGCTGGCGCTATTGGGGATGCTGAGAACCGAGCTGATCTTCGGAGTTACGGGGGGGCAATCCTGGCTCGTTTGGTCGGCCTGCTTCGCAGTGGTGTCGGTGGCGTACATGCGGTCGGCGATGTTTATTCACGAGCTGGTCCACTTGCCGAACCAGGGATTCCAGGGCTTTCGCATTGCCTGGAACCTGATGTGCGGAATTCCATTCCTAATCCCCTCGTTCCTATACTATCCCCACGTCGATCATCACCGCCGCAAGCACTATGGGACGGACCGCGATGGCGAGTACCTGGATTTAAGTCATCGTCATCCAGCCAATTTGCTGCTGTTCACCGTCGCCGCGTTGGTTGTTCCGATCGCCGCCTTCGTGCGGTTCGCGGTCATGGCGCCGCTGTCTTGGGTATTCCCGGGCTTTCGCGCTTGGGTAGAGAAACGAGCGAGCAGCATGGTGGTCGACATTTTTTATCTGCGCGGCGATTTCGGTAAAGAAGCCCGCAGAATTATGCGTTTGCAAGAAATCGCCTGCTTTGTTTGGTGCTGGGCGTTGATCGTCGGCGCTTGGCAGCTGAGCGACCTACTCTCAGACACTTTGCTGGTGCAACTCTACCTGGTCAGCGTCACGCTTATCTTGATTAACAACGTGCGCACGATGGGAGCCCACCGCTGGATGGGCGACGGCCGGGAGCTGACGTTCGAAGAGCAGTTACTGGACAGTGTGAACTATCCTTACCGGGCTTGGATCACCGAGCTGTGGGGACCAGTTGGCACGCGATACCACGCTTTGCACCATCTCTTTCCCAGTGTTCCGTATCACAACTTGGGACAAGCCCACCGACGTTTGATGGACAACTTGCCGGCCGATTCGCTCTATCGCGATACGGTGCGTGTTAGCCTGATCGGCGCCATCTGGGAATTGTGGTCGCGGGCTCACAATCGCAATCAAGGCCAGCCACCAATTGTGCCGCCCACGGAAGAAACCGATCAGGCCCACGCCGCCTAACGTCGCAGGGCCGGCAATCCTGTCCGCGGCCAGCTTTTCGGATGACTCTAACCCAACCGTGGAGAGGCCCGCGCTACGCCTCTAGATCAGAATCGAAGACGCGGACTGTTTTCCAGTTGTCTCGATTGTTCTCGATGAACGTCTTGTGCCGCGCGGCGATCTGATAGGCGTCGTGGGCGGCCATGTCCGTGAACACCGTGTGTAGACTGACATGAAAGTCGCGATCATTGACGTCTCGGGCGAGGTCGGGATTGAGGCGTCCAACGGCGAAGAATTCCAACCCCGGATGATCATCCAGATACTGCTTGCATTGCTCCAACAAGGTCTGTACTTTTTCGTCGGAAGCGTCGACAAGTTCGAAGAAGACGACGTGGGAAACGCGAGCTGCCATGGCACGATCCTAAGGTGAAGGCGACGAAATACCGCCAGCATGTTGGTCAGTGAGGCAGCCAAGATATCGTTAGGCGGCAACTGCGGCAACCATTGCAGGAAATCGCCGCGACGAAGACAGGCAGCGTTGGTCAAGCCAAACCTACGGCCGCCCCATCGGTCTGTGAATTGCCGTCCCGTCTGATCCGTGTTCTTGGGCGGTTGGACAGCCGGCGTCAATCGTCATCTTCCGCCAAATCGCGATTGGCGTACTTGTTCGTCGTGTCTCGGCGCTGCAAACCTGCCCGATCCATCAGCCCGCGCCGCAAAACCTCTTCGATGTGATCGTCGTCCGGCGGAGGAGGTCCGAAGGCCCCAAGATCTTCCGGACTGTACTCCATGATGTACGTGTGCTTGGCGAAAGACAACTTAGCGCCCGGATCCAAACGCTTGCGGCTGATTCGATAGCCATCAACCTTTGTCCCGTTGCGACTACCAAGATCCTTCAAGAACCAGTAGCCTTGCTCCAACGTCATGCGGGCATGCTGGCCGGAAACATTGCCGAAGCGCAGCACGATGTCGCAGGTTTCCCGACGACCAATGATCAACCGTTCCTTCTTCAGTATGATCGTGTCGCCGCCACCGGTGGGCACCAATTGTCCGTAGTCACTGGGTTCGATCATTGCAGTAGACGAATTTCAGGAGTACACGGGGCGCGAGCTGGGGCGACAACAGTGGGACTGGGCGTTTCGACCAGTTCGCAATACAGTGATAGGGGCTCAGTTGCAGAGGTCGGGACCAGACCCCGCAAGTGGGCTACCTCTTCCTTAATTTACGCTGAGTGTGCGGAAAGGTCAATTTTGTCTTCTCAAATCTGCGATCAGCACGTGGATTGGCGGTCCCTTGGCCATCGATACTATCCGCTCAACCTGTTCTTCCAGCGCAAGTTCGGTTGCCGCGTGCAGAAGATCAGCCTGGATGGCGGCTTTACGTGCCCCAACGTAGACGGCACCGTCGCCATCGGCGGCTGTACTTTCTGTGACAACCGGGCCTTCAGTCCCAGTCGCCGTGTACGCCGGGACGCGATCGAATCTCAGATTCAACGAGGCATCGACGGACTACGGCGGCGTTACAACAGCGAGAAATTCATCGCCTATTTCCAGCCGGCCACGAACACTTATGGCCCGCTGGACAAGCTGCGAATGCTGTGGGAGACCGCTTTGGCCGATGAACGTATCGTCGGCTTGGTCATTGGCACGCGTCCGGACTGCGTCCCCGACGAAGTTTTGGATTTGGTCGATGAATTCGCTGAACGCACTTACGTGTCGCTCGAATTGGGCGTCCAAACCATTCATGACGCCAGTTTGCAGTGGATGAACCGGGGACACGACCACGCCGCAGCCGTGGAAGCGATGCAAAGAACGGCTGGACGAAAGTTCGAAGTCAGCTTGCACATCATGCTGGGCCTGCCTGGCGAAACGCATGAGATGATGATGGAAACAGCCCGCCAAACCGCTGATTGGAATCCCGCCGGCGTCAAAATTCACAACTTGTATGCGGTGCATCGCACACGGCTAGCGGATCAGATTGCCAGTGGCGAAGTGCGGTTGATGGAAATGGAAGAGTACGTGGACATCCTGGCGGATTTCTTGGAACACTTGCCGCCACAAATGGTCATCGAGCGTATCTCCGGCGACGCTCCTCCTCGCGATCTGGTGGCACCCGCTTGGGTGCTGGAAAAGGGTTCCATCAAGCAGCAACTGATCGAAACTCTGCAGAAGCGCGGGACCGTTCAGGGAGCACGCTATGAGCCTAAAGTAGCCAGGGCTCTGGATGCAACCGGTTGACGAAGCTCCGATACGTAGACGCCTACCGTCAATTCTCTGAGAACTTCGGAGGAAAATCGTCGGGGGTGAAGCCGCACGATTCTGAGCTGTCATTCTTAAGTTGCTGCTCTAAACAACGAGTCAAGATGCGGCAGCGAATATCCACGTTGTGCTCGGCCAGCAGCTGCTGCTTGATTTCCAACGGCAGATTCAATGCGTAAGTGATCGTGTCCGTCAGGATGCCCAGAGGCAATTGTTTTCCAACCAGTTGTTTGAAACTCTCCTGGGCAGCCAATCCTTCGGGAACGAAGTGGGAGAACAACTCTTGGAGCCGCTGCATCAGCGCCGGACGACCCACCGCATCCTCTGGATCGTACAAGTCCTCCAAGACTTCGACGCGCGCTTGGCGAAAACTCCGCTCAGCTTCCAGCTCTTCCACAATCCGCGCCCGCTTCATTCCAACCAACAGGATATTATGTCGACCGTCTTCGGTTGGCGTGTGCGATACGATCTTTCCGACACACACTGTCGGGGCGATGGGTGGACAGTTTTGGTACTGAGATTCCCAATCCTTCTGCAGCAGCGCCATGGCGATCAACTTGTCCTGGGCCAGCGCATCGGACAGCATCTCACAGTATCTCGGCTCGAAGATGTGCAGTGGCTGTACAACCTGAGGAAACAAAACCAGGTTTGGCAAGGGAAAAAGCCGTACACACCCGCAAAAATCTTCCGGCCAACCCGCGGAAGCGTTGAGATTGGACATGAGGCAATGGCCTTTGGACTAGAGGAGGGACGAACATCATGTGCGTCTGCCGAACACATAATGATAGTGCATCTGCCTAGGGATGTCCTCGCCGCCCATTTTCCGTCGCTTTATGCAACTACGGACCACCGATTGGAACCAAGATTCTTGTCTGAAATTCATGTGGCGCGACGGCACGTCTCCGGCACCGTGCCGGCTGACGAATTCAAGTTTCAAATGACGCTAATCTGCCGCATCGCACGGCTTTGTTGATTGAGTAAGGAACCCTGCCGAACTCACAACGAAGAACGAACTCACGCCCCAATCCAATTCGAAGCTTCGACTTACTCCGACCGGGCGGGGCCCTGCGTTGGCATTTCCGAGCGCTTGGCATATAAAGAGGGCTATCATCGATCAGCCCACTAGGACGATGGTCCCAAAGACGGATAGGGCCGCATGGTGCCCATAGAATCGGCTGGACGGATGATTGCCTTTTCGATTGGCCAGGTCGCCTGTTCGTCTATCAGCGAGAGACTCCATGATTCTGTCTGGTGAAGAGATTCGGCGGAGAGTTGGCGGAGACATCAAAATCGAACCCTTCGACGAAGCGCAGCTGAATGCCAACAGCTACGATCTGACGCTTCATAATGAATTGCTGATGTACGAGGAGGTGGTGCTGGATCTCAAGGAGCCGAATCGCTACCGCCGCATCGAGATTCCGGAAAGCGGACTCGTCCTCAGCCCCAACCAAATTTACTTGGCCCGAACGGTCGAGCATACGGAAACCCACAACTTGGTGCCCATGATCGAGGGCCGATCATCGCTCGGTCGCCTAGGGTTGTTTGTGCACGTGACTGCCGGTTTCGGCGACGTGGGATTTCGCGGTTATTGGACGCTGGAGATGTTTGCCGTGCAGCCCATTCGCATCTATCCCAACATCCAAATCTGTCAAATCATCTACCACGCGGTTGAGGGCGAAGTAGCTGAGCTGGCTTCCGGCAAGTACCAGAACAATCGCGACATCCAGCCCAGTCTGCTCTACCGAGAATTCGGCCGCACCGAAGATGATCAGCAGCTGAAGTTCGAGTTTCCGCAGTCTTGAATTGCCCACGCCGTATCGGCTCTGTTGCGCAGTCTTGATTCACCTGCACAGCACGTCGCCCTGCGCATTTCTACTTTTGGGGTCGCCTGTGTTCGACGCCAAGAGCAACCTCCATTGAGCAGGATGCCATCCCCGTGTCGCGCGAATCGTGCTAGTTGAATTCCTCTTGGGAGGTGGCTAGGAGTACCGCGAAATCAGCGACGGAAGCCACGTGCAACTTGTTCATCGCCGATTGACGCCGGCGGTCGATCGTTCTGGGGCTGACGTCCAACTGGTAGCTGATTGTCTTGTTGGGGACACCGGCAGCCGCCAGCTTCATAATCTCCAGCTCGTCTTGGCTCAAACTGGAAATCCGCTGGACGGCGCTGCGAATTTTCTCGCGACGCACAAAGGTCTGCTGACTGATCGCAATCGCCTTTTCCACGGCATGAATCAGCTGCGCGGACTTGAATGGCTTCTCTAACAGGGTCACCGCACCCTGAGCCATGATTTGAATTGTGCGTGGCACATCGGCGTGTCCCGTAACCACTACCACCGCCAAGCAACTGCCCATTTCAATCAGCCGAGACTGAACTTCGATTCCGGTTAGACCAGGCATCTCCAGATCCGTTACCACGCAACCAATATCCCGCTCCTGGACGGACTCGAGCAATTCGAAGGGGTCGCTAAAGACTTCCGCCTCCAACTGATGGGCAGCCAGCAGTTGCTGCAACACCGGCAGCACTTGCGGATCGTCGTCAACGACCAATATTCTTGACGGAGCCAACGCGAACACGCCTCACTAAGGTGGTTAATTGAACTTGGTCACAATTGGTAGGGCGTATGATGATCAGTATCGTACGGTGGCAAGTGCGCGGTTGCGCAGATGGGGATACCAAGGAGGAATGTTCACTTCGAAAAGAAAATTCGAATCAAACTATTCAACTTTGGCGCAAGTTCGCCACTTTTCGTATCTGAAATTTCGGTGATAATGATGTCATATCACGCTGGTACATCTAGCTGATTGGGAGAGTTTCAAGGGGCAATGAAACTTTCCGGAGGGCCGCCTACGTTCTGCGTTGTGCGGCCCTTTTTTTGTCTGCTCGGCTTTTCGCCTACTCGGAAGGGCAGGTGCTTCGCTGTGGGGCAGAAGTTGTGTGGCGAAGCTCGGGGGTAC
>JANQOL010000167.1 GCA_028289675.1 Pirellulaceae bacterium | reverse complement strand
CGAGGACAGAGGAGGATAGTAGTGCGTGCAGTTGTTCAACGGGTTTCGGAAGCCAGTGTGCAAGTTGACGGGCAAACCGTCGGCAGCATCGATTTTGGTCTCTTAGTCTTATTGGGTGTTCAGCAGGAAGATGCCCAGCGCGACGCTCAGTACTTGGCCGACAAAACGGCTGGTCTGCGTGTATTCGCCGACGAGCAAGAACTGATGAACCGCAGTTTGCTCGACATCGCTGGGCAGGTGCTCGTAGTCAGCCAATTCACCTTGCTGGGTGACGTGCGCAAAGGCAAACGCCCCAGTTTTACCGCGGCCGCGCCACCCGAGCAGGCCAATGAACTGTATCAGTACTACTGCGACTGTTTGACCGCTCAAGGATTGAGGGTGGCCCAAGGTGTGTTCCAAGCTGACATGCAGGTGCAACTGATCAACGACGGCCCCGTCACCATCTTGCTGGACAGCCGCAAAACGTTTTAGCGCGTTGTTTGATATTGGCTCGTTGGAAGTTGAGTTCGTGAGGCGACAGCGCGTTGCCGCCGATGGAACAACAAGGCGAGCCCAGCTAGACAGCCTTTGTCATTTGTCTTTTTCGACACCGTTTAGCAGTTAGCCACAGGCGTACATATCCTGTACCTCATGTACGCCTGCGGCTGACTGCTAAACAAAATGCCGCTGCTGCCCGGGTATCCGAACGAATGCTGGCAGCTACTTCAACCACTGCTCGCTGTTCTGGTAGATCACGCTCCAGAGTTCGCGAGCGGTATGCGGCACATCTGGATTTTGAACGCCAAATCGAGTCATAAACCCATCGTCTTGATAGACCAGCACGCTGATGACGGCCAACTTGGTGTACGTCACATAATTGGCCCAGCGGTTGTTACCCCACAACTTCAGAGCCGTTCCGAACGAGCGTTTGAACGCGTAGCGTCCGCGGCGAAAATCGATGGACCAGATCTCATCCAAGATCAAGTGGCTGAGAAAGCCGACAACGACTCCGGACGTTTTGAACAAGCGCACCGTAATGTCCTCGCTGGACATCACCAGAAAGGCAAACATGCCAACGATGATGGCGGCCGGCAAACTGTGCCACATTCCCCGGTGCACGGTGTAGCGCCGAAACACTTCAGCTAGCAGAAACCGGATGGTGATGTATACCAGCGCGGCCGCCAGCACCATCGATTCGTGGTCCAGCCCCAACTTTTCGAACCTCTCTACCATCAGCATGGGTACCACCGCGGCGCCCAAAGTCGTGGCCTCGCGGAGTGGACGACCAGAATCGCTATCCAAATCAGGCAGCATCCCGCTTACGCTGCACAGTCCGCCTCCCAGCAAACAAGTTGTGATTGGCATACCCAGCTGATAACCGGCGGCTCCCAACACGACTCCAGTAGCCGTGCTGACCGTCATGTGTGATTTAAAATCTGCCATGGTGATTCTCGCTGGCCGCCATCAGCCGGATGGCGGGTCAGAACTCAGTGGACCGATATTATTTGGAGCAGGGATGCCAAAGCGGGGATGCCAGGTCACGGAATGCCCAGCCGCGGAATACCAGAGCAGGGCAGGGGAGCGCATCCACTCGGTTCGGAAAGTACCTGATGGCCGCCTTGGGGATGAAGGGCAATTTCCGCTGCCATTGCTATCAAACGTGGCCCGCAAGAAACGGCCTTCGCGTACGAATTACGTTTTGATAGATATCCCGTGACAACCAGGATCATTTGGGTGGGTGCGCAGCACCGCCAACGACAGGACACGCGGCTGCCGGCGATGGCAACCGAGCGACAAGGAATATCATCGTGCAGGCTTACGACCTTCTAATGTTGATTGTGTTGGCCATGGCTACCATTTTTGGTGCCATCAAGGGGTTCGCTTGGCAAGTAGCCTCGCTGGCCTCGGTAATCGTCAGCTACATCGTGGCCTACCGCTTTCGGTTTGAAGTCGCCGAGATGATCCAGGCGCAACCGCCCTGGAATTTGTTCTTGGCCATGCTCATCCTGTATGTGGGTACGTCGTTTGTGATCTGGGTTGCCTTCCGGCTGTTGAGCGGCATGATTGACCGTGTCCGGCTCAAGGAATTTGACCGGCACTTGGGCGCCGCCTTCGGCCTCGCCAAAGGAGCCATTTACTGCCTGCTGATCACCATGTTCGCCATGAGTCTCTTGGGACAGAACCAACGCCGAGCCATCTGCCAGTCTCGGTCGGGCTACTACATTAGCACCGCGCTGGATCGCGGCGTGGGCATTTTGCCCAAGGAGATTCACGACGTCGTCGGTCCCTACTTGGCGAACCTGGATAACAAACTCAAGACCGGCCAAGACGGGACTGCTGTTCCCGGAACCGACCCATCCGGTGCCACCAATCCGCTGGGTAATCTGGGCCAGAACTTGGGTCTGCCGACCATTCCCGATGGCGTTTCCGACGCGCTGCAAGGCATGAACTTGCCTGGCAACATCAATCTGCCAAACGGTTTTGGAGCCGCAGAAGGAACGCGCGCAGGTGGTCCGGGCACGAACCAAGGCCTTGGGCAAGCGGTCGAGCTGCTCAATGGACTGCAGACTGCGCCGCCTGCTGGCCAATCCAATGGCATCTTTCCACCACTAGGTGCGCAATCCGCTCCGGCATCTGGCGGCACTGGTGACACACTGCGAGGCTTTAGCAACACGCTCCGTCCCACCGGCAACAATCAAGCTCAACAACCTCGTCAAGTTGTGCCACGCTAAGCTGCCAGGAAGGCTCCGCGATCTGCGCTGTCGGGCGCGATCAGCATCGATAGCGGAGGCTAGCGTAAGCCAACCAACCCTTCCGCGAGTCAGGCGGCCAACTAGCTGGCCTCGCGCCCGACCGGGGCAAGCTTTCAAAAGCGAGCAAACTCCATGGATTCTCTCCGGATGGAGTTGAACTCGATATGCGACCCAGTCGTACGTGCAGTAGAATTGCGGCTACAGTCGCGGCATGTTGCGTCCACTTGCCAACCCGACGCGTTGGCGAGTGAAATGCAACGGTACTTTGTTTAGCAGCCAGCCGTAGGCGTACATCTCTTATACCTCGAGTACGCCTACGGCTGACTGCTAAACAGGGTCATAACGTAAACAGTGCCATAACAACTGCTAAACAGTGTTAAAAAAAGACAATGACAAACGCAGCTTAACGAATAAGCACCACGGGTGATGTTGGACAACGCTCCGTTGTCGGCATCTTGGGAAATTTCAACGGTATTGGGTCTAACCGAGAATCTTCGATGAATAACGCATTTTTCCGACTGGCAACTTTGCTGTTGTCTAGCGCTTTGCTCTCCAATCTGGCTTTTTGTCAAGTGAATGAACCTGAAACCAAGGCCTCTACGCCGCTGTTGGATCGCCAACTGTTTTTTGGAAACCCGCAGATCGCTGGCGGTCAATTGAGCCCCGACGGCAAGTTCATTTCCTTCATGAAGCCGTATCAGGGCATTATGAACGTGTGGGTCAAGGAGTTTGCGGAGCCGTTTGAAGACGCTCGCCCGTTGACTGACAGCAAGCGACCTTTGTACAGGTACTCGTGGACGGAGGATGGCAAATACATTCTGTTCGTCAAGGATTCGGGCGGCGACGAAAACATGAATCTGTTTGCCGTCGATCCCAACGCGCAGCCCGAAGGCGACAAAGAGACTCCAGAATCTCGAAATCTGACGCCGCTGAAAGATGTCACCGCGCAAATCATGCACGCTAGCCAAAACAACCCGGACCTGTTGTGGGTAGGTCTAAACGACCGGGACAAGGCGTGGCACGATCTTTATCGCCTGGAGATTTCTACCGGAGATTTGACGCTGGTTTACCAGAACGATGACCGAATCACCGGCTACGAATTCGATTGGGACGACAACCTGCGTTTGCTCAGTCGCACGGATCGGGCGGGCAACACGACGCTGTTGCGCAAGGATGACGACCAGCTGGTACCCATCTACGAAACGTCAGTCACGGAAAACGCGGGTATCAGTGGTTGGGATGCCAAGAATGAGAACATCTACCTGGTCACCAACAAAGGTGAATTGGATCTGATGACGCTGTACAAGATGAATCCCGCCACCAAGGAACTGGAGCTGCTGGAAAGTGACCCCGAGAACTTGGTGGACTTCGGCGGGCTACGCATAGATAGAAACACTCGCCAGATCATCTCGACGTCGTACACCGAAGACAGAACTCGCTACATCTGGCGTGACAAAACGTGGGAAGCCAATTACAAATTCCTGCAAGAGAAGTTTCCTGGTCGAGAAATTGCCTTCCAAAGCTCGACCAACGACTACAGCAAGTTCTTGATTGCTGTCCACGGCGACAAGTATGCGGCCGAAGCCTGGTACTTTGACGCCGAGGAACGTGAGCTGATTCATCAGTACACGCCTCGCCCGGAGCTGAAAGAAGTCGAAGAGCATTTGGCGCCGATGACTTCGATTCGCTACGTCAGCAGTGACGGTTTGGGAATTCCAGGTTACCTGACGCTGCCGGCGGGCGTGGAGCCAAATAATCTTCCGCTGGTCGTCTTGGTACACGGTGGTCCCAAGGGACCTCGAGACACCTGGGGTTACAACTCGCTGGTCCAGTTTTTGGCCAACCGCGGCTACGCTGTTCTGCAGCCGAACTTTCGCGCCAGTGGTGGCTACGGCAAGAAATTTCTCAACGCCGGGGACCTGCAATGGGGCAAGTTGATGCAGGACGACGTCACCTGGGGAGTGAAGTACTTGGTTGACAAAGGCGTGGCTGACAAGGATCGCGTGGCCATCATGGGCGGCAGCTACGGAGGATACGCCACGCTGGCGGGATTAGCATTTACGCCGGAACTGTACGCCTGCGGTGTCGATATCGTTGGCCCCAGCAATATCTTCACGTTGCTAGATTCGATTCCTCCCTATTGGGAAGCGGGACGAGCCTTCTTGTATGGCATGGTAGGAGACCCAAATACAGAAGAAGGCAAGAAGCGAATTCGAGAAGCCAGCCCACTCTTCAGTGCTGACAAGATTTCCAAGCCACTGCTGATTGTGCAGGGCGCCAATGATCCGAGAGTGAAACAAGCTGAAGCGGATCAGATTGTGATCGCGCTGCGAGATCGTGGGCACAAAGTCAGTTATCTCTTGGCCGATGATGAGGGTCACGGCTTTGCCAAACCCGTAAACCGGATGGCGATGTATGCTGAGATCGAAGCCTTTCTGGCAGACCAGATCGGTGGTCGCAATCAAGAGGAGATGCCCAAGGAAGTTGCCAAGCGACTTGACGAACTCCGCGTGG
>JANQOL010000165.1 GCA_028289675.1 Pirellulaceae bacterium | reverse complement strand
GTATCTGCAAAGTCAAACAGCTCCAAGGCATGGGGCAATACGTTACGCGGCGTCGGCAAATAGACGCTACGAATGGGAGGATTGGCCGATGTAATCTCGTCTTCGGTGAGCCCTCGACCACGTCGGCCTCCCAGCAAGCCGTCACCTGCTTGCGCTATCAACGAACCCACGGGCGGTTTCATCTGGAGCCGTCCACTGATGGCCAGCATGCTGTCACGGAGCGCCTCCGCGTCAACCGCGCGCACATTGGCTCGCCACAGCGAACGGTTGTCTGGATCTTGTTGAAAGGCCAACTCGCGAAACTCGCTCGACTGCAGATAGGTACTCGACAGGACGATCTCGCGCGTCAGGCGCTTGATGGACCAACCCTGTTCAACAAACTGGATTGCCAGGTAATCCAACAGTTCCGGATGGCTAGGCAGTTCTCCACGGGTGCCAAAGTTATCGACACTCGATACTAATCCACGGCCCATCAGCCATGTCCAGACACGATTGACGATCACGCGTGACGTTAGCGGGTTGTCCGCATCCGCGATCCAATCAGCCAACATCCGGCGTCCACTCTCGTCGCTAGCGGGCCGTTGTTCACCCTCAGCCCACTGGCTGGACAAAAACTGGGGCAAGCCACGAGGAATCTCGGCACCAGGTTTATCGATTTCTCCGCGAACGAACTGAGGACTGTCCGTGATCGTGGTGAAGGTGACACGGCCGGGTCGCCCACGATCGGCTCGCAACCGTTGAAGACGGCTGCGAATATCAAAGGTCCGATTCGGCGCTGGTTTGTCACTGACCGCCATTGCCTGTGGTTGAGGTCGGCCTGCTGCGTCGACGGAATCCAATCTCAGGTTAAGTTGAACCAGTTGGATCGAAACTCGCAAAACCTCGTTGACTTCGTTGGGATCATTTTGCCCAGAGCGTCGCTGCAGAATCAATTCCCTGCGCTGCGCTTCCAAATCACTGATTCGTTCCTTCAGCCGTGCGATCTCCGCCTCGCTCAGCGCCCGTTGTCCCTGGATCGAAGCTGCGCTGCCGGGCAATTTAACCAAGTCGGAACGGTTCCGTCCCGCGACGCCACCCGTCGTACCAAAGTGTGTTTCGGTGGACAAAAAGATGCCGGCCAAAGCGGTGTAGTCCGCGTGAGACACCGGATCGAATTTGTGGTCATGGCATCGCGCGCAAGCCAACGTAACGCCCAAAAACGCCCTTCCAGTCGCATCAATTTGTTCGTCGGCTACATCGACGGAAAACTGCAAGGGCTGCATTTCATTGACGCCCTTAGGACCAATTGCGAGAAACCCCGTCGCGACCGTCTGACGAGTTTGCTCTTGCGGATTCTCGGCCGGCAGCAGATCGCCAGCGAGTTGCTCCACAATGAACTGATCAAAGGGCATATCGCGATTGAACGCCTCGATAACGTAGTCGCGATAGCGCCAAGCATGTGGGTAAGCCACATTGACGTCCTTACCCGACGACTCGGCGTACCGGGCAACATCCAACCAATGGCGTCCGAAACGTTCGCCGAAGCGCTCGCTATCCAGGTAGCGGTCCACCAATTCTTCCAATGGACGCTCGGAATCAGGTGACCCAAATTGGCGCATGTCCGCGTCGCTCGGCGGTAACCCGGTCAGATCCAAGGCCAATCGGCGTACGAGCGTAGCCCGGTCGGCCGGCGGTGATGGCTCCAGTTGTTGCTGTTCCAACTGGGCAAGCACGAATCGATCGATGTCCGACCGAGGCCACTCTTGACGCCCTACCTCTGGTGGCTGGACCAGCCGCGGAGCTTGCCAAGCCCACCATTGTCGATTCTCTTCATGCGGCGTTTCACCCGTTGGTGTTCCGTCGGCCACGCGGGGATCTGGAGCGCCCGCCGAAATCCAACGTTCAAAATCCGCGAGCACCTGTGGCGACAATTGAGGACCGTAGTCGGCCGGCGGCATGACCAAACTTTCATCGGCGTGCTGCATCGCTAGCAGCAACAGACTGCTGCGCGGTCGCCCGGCGACGATTGCTGGGCCGCTTTCGCCGCCACGCAAGATCCCTGCTCGACTGTCCAACAACAGTCCGCCCGCGGGCTCGCCCGAATCGCGAGAATGACATTCGTAGCAGTGTTTGACCAGCACCGGTCGGATGCGGGATTCAAACAACTCCTCCTGACGTGGTGTGAGCCGCTGCTGCGCAGACAATGGCTCAAGCCAGAACAACGAAAACGCCGTCAGCTGTGCCAGCAATCCAGGAAGAATTCTGCGTACCGACATGGGAGCATCCTGAAGAGACAACGAGAAGTGCGGAGCCGCCGGTCTGTTCAACCATTCGGCTGCAGTTTTGTTTCGGCGGTCTGCCATCCAAATCCTTCGAAATCGACCAATTGCGGCCGGTTGCCATCGTTATACTCTGAGGCTTTCGCGAGTCTAACGATGTCGTAATCCGACCTGGATCCTACCGACGCGAAGGTCGTCGCTACGGCGAAGCAAGCCCGATTCTCCGGATTTGTCACTGAGCTCACTTTCACCAGTCAACTTGGTTGGTAGTATTTCCCGGTAACCATCAACGGCGCAGGTGAGCGACGAGTACAGTGGGCCATGATTGGCCACGCGGCATGCCGGTCGTAGACCATTGGCACAAGAACCAAGATTCCAAAATTCTCCTGAGGGAAGAAATTGAGGCAGATCATGAATCGATTAACGCGTTGGTGCGCGTGGTTAGGGTGCTGCCTCAGCTGCACCGCGGTCCAGTGCCAGGAACGCCCCGAATTTGAGTCCAGCTACAATCAGCGTTTTCTCCAGCGGAAGTCGATGCTCGGACAAACTGCACCGGACGTGCGACTGTTCCAAGCGGACGGTCAACCTTGGAAATTGTCGGTCACTCGCGGCAAGCCCACGGTACTGGTGTTCGGCTGCCTGACCTGAGCGCCCTTCCTCAAAAATGTCTCCGGTCTGGAGGCTGTGTACCGTGACTATCGCGATCAAGTCAACTTTTTCTACATTTACAAACGCTTAGCGCATCCAGAAACAAACAACTACTTGGAGCCCGCCACGCTGCAAGAACGGCTATTGCACGTGGCAGAGGCACAGCGGATGACGGGGACCTCCATCCCTTGGCTGTGCGACTCGATGGACGACGCCACTACCAAAGCCTTCGGCGAACCCTACAACGGCGAGTTCGTGTTGGACGCCGACGGAGTGGTGGTACATCAACGTTTTTGGAGTAATCCCATCACACTGCGCGGCGATCTGGAGCAGCTGGTCGGCCCCGTTGAAAAGCCCACCAAGGTCAGCGATCTGCCGGTCCGGTTTCGGCCTGAGCCGCGCAACATCGCCAGCGGTGTCGTACCTCGCATCGACTTACCCCGTGGACTTGCACCGGTGCAAGTGCGTTACATCGCGCAGCCTAAAGAAGTCTTGTATTTCAAACTGAGGGCTGAATTAGTTGCGCGGCAATCGGCGAGCGGATCATCCCAGCTGTACTTGGGCTTCTATCCTGATCCAATTCACCGCGTTCACTGGAACAACGCAGCCGGTCCGGTGGAAGTCGACATCGACGGTGAACGGGCTGCCGGCGTTGACTCGCAGCAGTTGCTGGGCCCTGAAGTTGAAGAAGCGGCGGACGTCGACCCACGGATGTTCTTGATCTCGGTCGGATCCACGGATCCGGCGCAAGTGCTGACCATTCGCTTGGAAGCTGTCGTCTGCGACGACGCGGAAACGTTCTGCAAACCCATTACGCAGACGTATGAAGTCCAGTTGTCCCGATCTCGCAATGGCAGTACTCGACCGGACATCTTCCTGACGAATCTGTTTGCCAAAGTGCGCGAGTTTGATCGAAATCAAGACCAGCGGATCACGGCGGATGAATTGCCGGAGGGACAGGTAACACTCTACATGACACACATCGATTACGATCTGGACAACATCATCGACGAACAGGAAATCCAACGGTTCATGATGATGTACAATAACGGCCGAGGCATAAAGCCCTGAACGTCCACTCGGCACCAGCAATCTTCTTCTGCACGAAGTCTAACCGACACCATGACCAAGAGAAGAAGGATCGCGCCGAGGCGCCGAGACGCGGAGGAAAGCCTGAACTATCAACAGAACTGTCCAGCTAGTTGGCTTTGAACTCGAACCAGCAGAGCGGACACCGACGCTACCGAGAATCGAGCACAACTAGCCAACACTCCCCCTCTGCGACTCAGCGCCTCTGCGCGCGAATTCGTGCCAACTGCGGCGCTCTGCCAAGTCAAGAAGCAGTGGCCCCAAACAAAAACAGGGCGGCTACAAGAGCCGCCCTGTTTTCTGGCAATTTGAGAATGGCCTAGCCGGCGTCGCCGCCGTAGCCCCCATAGCCGCCGGCACCATCGTCCGGGTCGGACTTCTTGCCTGCTTTCTCAGCGGCTTCCTTTTCGTCTTGGAAGGAGTACATGCGATACAGGAACATATCGTCCATCACGTTGGAAATCTGAATGCGTCCATCACGATGGAGAATCATGACTTCGCCACCAACACGTTGCGGATCGTCTCGGCTATAGCCCTCCAAGGGTTCGCCGCCGCGAATGTCAGCGATAGTAGCCCCGGACAACATGCCATGATCCTCTTTGTGCTTGATCACGCGCGTTGCAGGCACGATGAAGTCCATGTCAAACTTCTCGTTCAGCACGGCACCGCGACGAACGTCCGATTCCATGGCGAATGCGGCCCCCGTTCCAAAGTCCATAGCAGTCACCACGACTTGCGCCTCGGCCTCCTTGGTGGAGACGGCGTACGTTCGCCCACCTAGTTCATAGCGGGTCGGACCATCGAAATCGACATTGCCGGCAAACACCTCAAACGGAGCTTGGACGCGGACTGGAGTGCTGGGTTCGCTCCATTCAGTGTATCGCAGCGTCCGCCGCGCTTTGGGATCCTTCTTCTGCTTGGCAGCGTCAGCTTTCATGATTGGCGACACACGGGCCCACACTTCATCCTTCAGATCGCTGGGCGCTGGCTCAGGAACATTGCGGTCTTCGGGGTAGTTGGGATCCCGCATGACCAGTCGGATCCGATAACGGTAGACCTTGCCGACCTCTCGGACGTTGACCGGCAGCATGTCGTAGCAGCGGACCATCTTGTAGTCTGGCTGCGGTGTCGTGTAGGAGCTACCGCCGCCACCACCGTACATGCCGCCGGATCCACCGTAGCCACCATAGCCGCCGTACCCACCGTAATCGCCACCTTCACCTTCGCCTTCGCCG
>JANQOL010000151.1 GCA_028289675.1 Pirellulaceae bacterium | reverse complement strand
GTTGGAGCGTCGGTGTTTTCCTTCTCGCACTGCGTCTTCTGTTCGGATGGTGGCGTGTTGAAACGCTGCGGCGCGATGCTAAGCCGGTGAACGACCCACGGCTGTTGGTTCCATTGAAGCAGGCGGCACAAAAGTTGAATGTTCGACGAACGGTGAGCTTATCGATTTGCGACGCAATCGACTCGCCGGTCGTGATTGGGGTGTTCAAGAGTTTCGTTTTGGTGCCGGCGAGCTTTTTGAGTCACGTCCAGGCGAACCACATCGAAGCGATTCTGGCCCACGAGTTGGCACATGTTCGTCGCTATGACTATCTGGTCAATCTGCTGCAATCGTTTGTTGAAACCGTCTTCTTCTATCATCCGGTGGTTTGGTGGATTTCACACTGTATTCGCGTTGAACGAGAAAACTGCTGCGATGACTTGGCCGCCACCACGACCACGAGTCCGAAAGCGTACAGCCAAGCCTTGGTTGCGCTGGAAGAGCTGCGCGGAAACAGGATATCGCCGGCGTTGGGAATTAGAGACGGATCGTTGCTGTCGCGCGTTCGTCGTTTGCTCGGCCAGCCTTCGAGACATGATACGGTTGCATCCAGCGGAGCATTGACGGCCGGCATCATCGGTTCCTTTGTAGTGGGTCTGTTGATCAGCGTCGTTTCGTTGCGTGCGGAAGAAGCCGAGGACGAGAAGCCCACCGAATCAAACTTTACGGCGAAGATCAACGACAATCTGTCGGTGGAACTGATCGCTGTCATGCCGCACAACGGATCTGTCAACCAGGCTTGGAAGCCTGACGGAAGTGCATTCGCCGAGGCACCCGATCTGCCACCGGTACCCGGCAACTCCGCGACTCGCAAACTTTCGGGGATCGATCTGTTCTTGCGATACCGCGGCCTGAGCGATTCTCAGCGGCCGACGTATGAGATGGAGGGCGTGAAGACGATGTGGAACCGGGACGAAAACGGAGTCGCTTCGATCATCGTCGTTCCGGATGAGGATGCTAAGAAAGAAACGCTTGCGATTGGTATCCCCGATCGCGACTTTGGCCCATGGAATAAGGTGAATCGAAGCGGCGAACCGATTGAGCCCGTCGTTCTCAAGCCGCGTTTCCAAGAATCCTACGACACAATCCGACCACTCGATGTCCAATCACGCGGCGAAAAATCACTGTTGCGTTGGGGGCACGATCGCAAAGAAAACCGTTTGGCTCGAGTCGAAGTCATCGCTGTCGACATAACGGGCAAACGTCATAAACCAAACGGCTCAACGCTTTGGGATGACCAACAAGACGTGGCCCATGACGCCGATCTGTTTGATCTTTCGATGGACCAGATCGACCACATTGAATACCGACTGCAACCGATTCGACATTGGGTCACGTTTACAAATGTTTCCTTAAAACTGAATCAACAGACGGATGTTCTGATCGATGTCCAGTCCGCACTGATTCCTGCCGCCGACCGAGAAACTCTTCAGTCTTCACTTGTGCCGCCCTTGGATGTGGGTGCTCAGCAACTTGGCGAGGCGGTTCATCGCCGGCTGACTGCCATCGACCGCCTTTCGTCGTTCCTAGTGCAAACACAATCCTTCACTTCCTACTACGGCGAAGCAGAGGGCGTGATTGGATTGAAGAACGAACGCTCGTTGGAAAACTTGAAGTTGGCTCTCGACGAGCGAGACTTCGATCGCAGTTTATCGACTGCCGACCAAACGTGGGCGTGGAAGGACAAGCAAGTGTTCGCGGCGCGGCGTCACAAGTACATCTACGAAGGTAAACCCTATGACCAAGCGATGGCACGGACTTGGAACGGCTCGCAGGGCTGGTTTCGCGACTCGGGAGAGAATTTTGGGCGTTATGTCAGCTTTGAAGAAAGTTTTGAGCACCGCTACTTCCGCCCAAGTCAGTTTCTTTATCTTGGCGACCATCATTTCTCCTGGGCAGACCGTGAAGAATACCCATCGTTCTTCGTGAATTCTACGATCCGCGTGAAGCACGCCAACTACCAAAGCCTGCCTGACGAAGTCTTCGCAGGCGAACCATGCAGTGTGATTCGTTCGATTCCTCGCGAAGAACAGTTTTGGATTAGCAAGCAGACAGGCGACTTGCTCGGCTGCTTGAGTTTCTTGAGTCAAGGAATATTCACGCGGATGCACGAGATGGAGGCGACTCGCGAGATGGCAGGGCGCTCCTTTGAATCCGATGAAGAATTCCGGCAATGGCTAAACGCGACCGCCTCAGCTGAACAACGAACTCAACTGGAAGTCGAGTGGTGGTATCTGCATCGTGACAATCAGCACCCGGATGATCTGATCGAGTTTTCAGATTACCAGGAAGTGCTGCCCGGTATCCGAATCCCAATGACGGAATGGCATTCCACCTCATCCCATGCGGGCGAACCGTACGAATATGGCACGAAATGGAAGTACCACCTGCACCACACAACGGTCAAAGAAGCGAAGACAGACGTCGATTTGGAGCCTTTGCTGGCTCGGTCATTACCGAAGAAAGGTGAAACGATCAACGATTGGCGCTTTTCGACTCACGTGCAGTACGACTTCGATCCAGACATGTCCGAGTCTGAAATCCTTGCGTTGGTTGATGAAGCGATGAAGGAGCGAGCGTCAAACAAGAAGATGCTTGACCGGATGCTCAAGCCGCTAGAAGACATGAAGGGAAAACCGGCACCAAAGCTGTCCGGGCAAGCGACGCAGGGCGTAGAACTCCCCGAAATGAACCAAGACAAACCGACGCTGCTGCACTTTTGGGCCGTTTGGTGTGGTCCTTGCAAGAACGACATTCCGCTGCTGAATCGGATGTCAAAAAACGGTTGGAACGTGATTGGGGTTCACGCTCCCGGAACGGAGGTCGAAGCCATTAAAGCTGCCGTCAAAGCCGAAGGTATCAAATATCCCGTTGTGCTCGGTGTAGGAGACTCAGGGCAAGGTACGCGACCAGATACGATCTCGGGCTATCCGGTGGCAGTATTTCCCTGCTGTGTCCTGATCGACAAAGAAGGCAACGTCGAAGCAGTTGGTCCCCTATCGAAAGTCATGGACCAGCAGCGCTAAACCCCGCTTTTGACTCATTTGCCCCCAGCAGGATCTGTCCTGGGTAGGCTCGGGCTTCCACTCGGTCAACTCACTCAGAGACCTTTGCTAGTTTGACAAAAGACGAGAAGCCCAAGTTGCATCGCTGTCAGCGGCCAGGCCAGTTGAACCAGCGATTCGCGGGCTGGGAGCCCACGCTATCAATCGAGCGCGACCTCAAAGTCAGATTTGGACGGACCGCTAGCTTACTTGTTGCGTGTTCTTTGGCTTCAAACCGCTCGCCAAGAAGACAATTCTTTCGAGACAAGTCCAAAAGCCGGCTTCGTCCAGAATCGGATTGAGCCAATCAGTTAACGGGCAGTAGTGAACATCGAAGGGACTTCGATGATGGACTGCATGGTGCTTCGATGACTGTAGAACGCCGACATTCTGCAAGACCGCGATCCACCTGCCGACCTTGCCTTTGCGATGAGCCCAGGCATGGACTTCGTTGGCTTGGGATACAAAAGCGAATGTCAACATCCAAAATGGAGACTCAAGAGTTGCCGCTACGAGGACAGCAAGTCCCGCCGGTACCACAGTCGTCCAGTTCCGATTCCAGTAGTTGCCACCTAAGAAGGCCGTAGGCTGGACATGATGTAGGTTGTTCGGCCTGGCAATGTACTCACCCACGATCGGCCAGGCCTCATCAAAGTATCGATCTTCGAGCCAATGGAAGAATCCTGCGATCAGATCTGCCGTTAGATATGCCAACACCACGGTACCAAAAAAGAACGCGATCACTCAACCAGTCCCCTATAGCATTGTTGCAGACGCGTTTGCGGCGAGAGTATCAATGTTCCAGTTCCATGATCTGCGGAAGGTATCCCCTACGGGCCACGAGAACCGATCATCAACAGATCTGCTTCCGCAAGCTCCAGTGCCACTACTCAACAGGCAAACGAAGCGTTTGGCGGAAATGGCCGTTCTTTCCAGCGCTCAGCCTCGGTTGCCGTCCTGTGGCAGGATCTGTCTTGTCCTGCCTCCTAGTAGCAGATGCCGTTGCTGCCGGAACTCTACGATTCAATTCGAAGAGTTTTCCAACTCCGCTGAAATCGACGCCTTGCAGGTGATAACCGGTTCGATTGACTCGAGGGGCGAGATGCCAATTGCCCGGCCACTCCATTCTCAAGGCCGATACCGGAACGGACGCCAATGCGAGTTCCCCACAGAGCCTCAAAAGCTGTCGGCTCATCCAGCCGGCGCAGATGAGACGGTCGCCAGGTCACGCCGGTGTTTGGGGCTCTTTCAGCGAAGAGATCTGTCTCGGAACTGTCCCCTCGAACGTCTTCCCAATCAGAGTTCGGCCAAGAGAGATTGGCACTCGAATCCTGCTCTACCCTCGCCCCGCGTCAGCCGCCTCGGGGAGAGTGGCACCACTTTTGAAGGGCGAGTTTTGCGTGAACACCGATGCAGGTCTCGAAATGCCTCAGCTTGATTGGTCGTCAATGAACCAATTTTGTGCGAGATCATCGCTACTTGCGCCAGCGGAATCGAGGCTGGCTTACAGCTCCTATCTCGATGGCATGGTTCGGCTATCTCTTGTCAACCGGATGCCATGCTTCGATCATCTTTCTCAGGCGTTCAACAGTTTCTGGGTGCTGGGAGGACAACTCGGTCTCTTCATGAGGGTCGACTTTTAGATGGTACAACCTTACCAGGTCGGTATCCCAGACGTGCAATTTGTGATACTGAGTTGTGTCCTTGCCGTGGTAGCGAAGTAGAAGTTTCCAGTCTCGTTCAACGCACCACAAATACTGGAGCGTGCTGTCGGGATTTCCTGGCGTCATGTTGTGTATCGAATTGCAAACACCAAAAACAGCTTTGCGATCTGCTCGGGCGTTCTCATCCAGCAAGTTGATGCCTGGCAGTTCGGCGGGGACTTTTAGCCCAGCAGCGGCCGCGATCGTGGGGAAGACGTCGATGGCATGAGCCAATTCTGGAACGCGCTCCGGCTTCAGGTGGCCCGGCCAGGACACCATGATGGGTGTGCGGATCCCGTTCTCGTATGGCGAACCCTTGGAACGCTGAGCGAAGCCTTTCCAAAGTCTTTGATTTGGGTCGTCCGCATTCGTGCTGGCTGCTGCCCAGCCGTTATCGCAGATATAGATCACCAGGGTGTTGTCGGTGAGCCCCTTCTCGTCCAGATAT
>JANQOL010000135.1 GCA_028289675.1 Pirellulaceae bacterium | reverse complement strand
ACTGACCGCCAGACAAGGCGTAGCGATAAAGCTGCTCGTCATCGCGAACCTTCTCGAGAGGCGTATCAACCAGTTTCTTATCGAGCGCGGACGTTGCTTGACGCACGGTTTCAAGCTCTTTTTCCACCAGCGAACGCGCGGTGATGCCCGACACCCCAACCGTCGACGTCTCAATCAGCGGGATCGCCGGGTAGTAGATGACATAACCGATTGAAAACGCGATCGTTGCGTAGAATGTCCATACCCACCAACGCGGCATCGGCGTATCGAGTTCTTTAATACCATCCCACTCGTGGCCGGTGGTCTGGGTACCGGAGAGCTCATCGATCTCTCTATCTGTTTTGTTATCAATTGCCATTGGGCTCATCCTCGCGAAACGGAATCTGGGCCAGGTCTTCAGCACGTTGCTTGCTGCCCGGTCGGAAATTGAAAATGACGACTGAGACGAAAACCACCATCAGGTAGACCAGCCCCCAGCTGTCCGCCAACTGACGCAGAGTTTCATAGTCCATCGGTCGGCCTCCTTATCTCAGGTTTTCTTTTGGCTTGTAGGCGTTGAAGTCAACCAACGTGCCCAGCATCTGCAAGTAAGCCACCAAAGCATCCATCTCGCTGATCATGTTCGGGTTGCCATCGAAGTCCCGAACATTGGTCTTGGCGTAACGTTGCTGCAGGGCCTCGGCATCGTCTGAGTCCGGTGTCGCCTGGGCGACGAGGTCCTTAGCAGCATTGTCGATCATCTCCTGCGAGTAGGGCACGCCGAGTGTCCGATTGACCGCAAGGTGCTTGTCGATATCCTGGGTTTTGATTTCTCGCTGCAGGAGGAAAGAATAGGTCGGCATGATCGACTCAGGCACGACATTGCGGGGCCGCTTCAAGTGTTCGACGTGCCACTCATCCGAGTAACGCCCGCCGACACGGGCAAGGTCGGGCCCCGTTCGTTTCGATCCCCACTGAAAGGGGTGATCATACATACTCTCTGCCGCTAACGAGTAGTGACCGTAGCGCTCGACCTCATCGCGAAACGGGCGGATCATTTGGCTATGGCAGACGTAACATCCTTCGCGCACATAGATGTTACGTCCGACAAGCTCGAGGGGGGTGTACGGACGCATCCCCTCGACCTTTTCGATCGTGTTCTTGAGATAGAACAGTGGTGCGATCTCGATAATCCCGCCGATCATGACGACGACCAACGAGACGACCATCAGCAGGGTGGCATTGCGCTCGAGCACACCGTGTCGATTGAAGAAAGACATTGCTCACGCTCCCCTTATTGAGCTGGTGCGAGTTCAGCACTGGCACCACCCATCGGTGCCTCTTTGCGGATGTCGCCCCGTATCGTCTTGTAAATGTTGAACGCCATGACCAGTGCACCTGTGAGATACAGGAGGCCGCCGAAGACGCGCATCACGTATTCCGGATGGATGGCAGTGACCGTGTCGATGAAAGAGTTCACGAGGAAACCCTGATCATCGTACTCGCGCCACATCAAGCCCTGCGTAATGCCAGCAACCCACATCACCGCGGCGTAGATCACGATGCCAATGGTTGCGAGCCACAGGTGCCAGTCGACCATGCGCAGAGAGTAGAGCCGCTCGCGTCCCCACAGCTTCGGAACCAGGAAGTAGATCGCGCCGAACGTGATCATACCGTTCCAGCCCAAGGCGCCAGAGTGCACGTGTCCGATGGTCCAGTCGGTATAGTGAGAGAGTGAGTTGACCGACTTGATTGACATCATCGGGCCTTCGAAGGTTGACATGCCGTAGAATGCAACTGCGATCACCATCATTCTGAGTACTGGATCGGTGCGCAGCTTGTCCCAGGCTCCCGACAACGTCATCAAGCCGTTGATCATGCCGCCCCACGAGGGCATCCAAAGCATGATCGAGAACACCATGCCGAGTGTTTGTGCCCAGTCCGGCAAGGCCGTGTAATGCAGGTGGTGCGGGCCGGCCCAGATGTAGAGAAAGATCAACGACCAGAAGTGAATGATCGAGAGACGATAGGAGTAGACCGGTCGATTGGCCTGCTTCGGGATGAAGTAATACATCATGCCGAGGAAGCCGGCCGTCAAGAAGAAGCCGACCGCGTTGTGGCCATACCACCATTGGGTTAGTGCATCTTGAACCCCGGCAAAAGCAGAGTAGCTCTTAACGCCCAAGAACGAAACCGGGATGCTGAGATTGTTGACGATGTGCAGCATCGCGACGGTGATTATGAATGATAGGAAGAACCAGTTGGCGACATAAATGTGCGGCTCTTTTCGCTTCAGCAGCGTGCCAAGAAACACAATGAGGTAAGCAACCCAGACAATCGTCAACCAGAGGTCAACGTACCATTCCGGTTCCGCATATTCCTTGGATTGTGTCGCACCAATGAGATAGCCGGTTGCCGCCATCACAATGAAGAGTTGGTATCCCCAGAAAACAAACCAGGCCAAACCACCACCGAACAGCCTGGCACGACAGGTTCGCTGAACAACGTAGAAGCTGGTGGCGAGGAGCGCGGTTCCACCAAAGGCGAAAATCACGGCCGACGTATGCAGAGGCCTTAGCCTGTTGAAATTGAAGTAGGGCTCGATGTTGAGATCCGGCCACGCGAGTTGAGCCGCAATGACGACGCCGACCAGAAAGCCGACAATACCCCAGAACACTGTTGCAACGGTGCCTGCCCGCACAACGTCGTCCATATAGATCGAGTCTTGCTCCGGTACCGTGCGCAGATGAGCCGGCCGGTAGTCGGCAGTGCCAACCGAAACCAGCATCGCCAAGAACAGCACCACTGCCACGATGAGACTATGTGCTCGGAACAAGTCGTCCTGAGCGAAGATAGATGCAAAGGCGGCAAGCACAACGCCCAGCACTAGAAAAACAGTCAAAGGACCATTCGACATCGGAAAA
>JANQOL010000126.1 GCA_028289675.1 Pirellulaceae bacterium | reverse complement strand
GTACACCAGCTGCTTCACGCGCTCGTACAAGCCCTGTGTCTGCGCGGCTCGCCCTAGATATTTCGTGCCCTGATTTTGAGAAGTTTCCCCATGCGTTTTGAAATTGCGATTGACTGGTGCATTACGGTTTCGGTCCTTGTGGTAGCCACTTCGCAGAGTAGTTGGGGGCTGGCTCAGTCTGTGGAACCGGTTCATACGGAAGTCATTCAGCCAATTCACAGTCCTTCGTTCAATCGGCAAGGAAGCTGTCGACCGAGAAAACAGGGGGGAAATCCCAGACAAGTTTCCGGGCTGCTGGTGTTCGATGGATCGCAAGACGGGAATCGACAAGTGGATCCACAAATCGCCGTGGGTGGGGACTATGTGTTGCACGGAACGAACAGCGGGTTAGTCATTTACACCAAAGACGGTCAGTATGTGCAAGGTGTCTCCCAACGTTGCTTCAACGGCGGCATCGACCCCAAGCTCTTTTACGATCGGCACAATCAAGTATTTGGCTTCGATTTGTGGAATCCGTGGGATGAAGCCAAACAAAAACCGGTGAACGTCTCGGTCTCGGCCACTCAAGATCCGACCGGAGCTTGGAACACTTATCCCATTCCTGCTCCCGATGGGCGGGACGGAGGCGGAATTGGCTACAGTGCTAAATGGATTGGGTATACGTTCCCAGGAGGCCCTCGCCAGACGTTCGTCTTTCGAACCTCCGAAGCCAAAGCTGGCCGTCCAATTACGGTCTTCCACTTTCCAAGCAACTTGGGACATCCGGTAGCGACCCAAGACCCACTGGACGAACTGTTGTTCGTGCAGCTAACAGCGCAGAACATCGAAATCACCAGCGTGGCGGACCGTGGCGATGGGACGCCGGTAGCCACCCGACGAGTAACCGCGCCTCATCATCTTGAGTCCTTCGGCTGGCCACCCGCGTCACCCCAAAAGGGAACCTCCAACAAGACTGCTTCTGGCGATCGCAATCCCAAGAACTTAGTTATACAAGGAGGATACCTCTGGTTTTCGCACACCGTCAATCACCAGGGGAGGGCAGCCGTGCAGTGGCATCAAGTGCAATTGGAGAATGGCCAATTCGTGCAGAGCGGACGCATTGCGGACGAGGCACGTAGCTACATTCAAACGACGCTGGCAGTGAACCAACAATTGGATGTACTGGTCGGCTTTCAAGAGACGGGACCTGACATGTTTATCAGTCCGCGGCTCGCCTACCGACGGTCGGACGATCCGGCCGGCACACTTCGACCCATCATCAAGTTGGGAGAAGGCCAAGCGGCAACCGAAGGCGGCGCCTGGGGAGACTACAGCGGCAGCGTCGTGGATGGCGACAATTTGGTGGACCTGTGGACGATTCAGAGCATCGCGGATGCCGCGGGACGCGGAGATACGGTCATCGCGCGCCTGCCGGCAGAGGATGTCGTTTCTAAGGATGCCGATGGAGAACTGCGCAACTGACCTTTGCAGAAACCGGCCTGGAAAAGCGTTCCGCCACAGGAGGCTACATGGCATGGTTGAAAACAGGCCACATCAAAAGCAACAATGCGGCTAAAGCCTGGTCTTCAGCGGATCAGCAGAGGGCTCACCCGTATACTGCATTAGCCGCAGTGCGATAGCACGCGGTTTCTGCATAGCATGGAGTGGACCGCACGGTATTGAGACCGTCCAGCTTAGGAACATTGAATTTGCCTGGCTCGACAGCTCCACCGTCGAGTCATTTACCGGACGGCGCCTAGTGCGTCATCGTAAAAAAAAGGCGCATCGAAAGTAGAGTTGCGCTAATCAGCGGCGTCTAAAGCCGGCGCCAATTCCTGTGCAAAAGCGCGGCCGATCTGGGCCATGATCTTGGCGGAGCCCAAGTAGTGATAAGCGGCGTTGGTCTTGCCAATCAAGATTTCATGATCGCGCGGCGTCAACAGTTGAGCGCGATAGGCGTCTACTTTCCGCTGCAATTCTTCTGGACTAAGCGCGTCGGGCTGAGGTTCTTTCTGGTTGTCCTGGCGCAACTGACGAGCAAACCGATTGACCTGATTCAATTTGTCGTCCACTGCCGCCAACTCCGCATCCCAATATCGCTCCGTGAAGACTGCGGACACGTTGCCTTCAAATTCTGATAATTCCAACGGCGTGGCCATGGCACGACGAAAATTGTCATGCACGTCGCGGTACCTCTGCTGGTCGCCAATGTAGTTCTCGACCGGTCCGCCGACGCCCATGACGCCGATCACAAAGTGCATTTCAGGTGCATCCAAATCGCGGCGTACATCGCGAATCAAATGCGCCAGCAGCCGACTATATGCGTCGTAACCACCGGGCTGCTCGCGGTTGGGGTAGACATTGCGGTCGACCATATCATTCCAGCCTTGAAACCAAACGAAGCCGGCCAACTCGAACCCTTGTTGGCGATCGTAGTCAGGAATGCGATCCAAACGCTGAAGCGTGTTTTGGACATGTTCGACCATCAGCCGATAGTAGCGTCCTTGCGCCTCCGCCTTTTCTTTTTTGGCAACCTCCAAATCCACTCCTCGCCTGCGTAGTTGCTCGAGATGTTGCGGGCTGAATTGAAACGGACCCGCGCTGGGCGGCCGGAAATCGGTGTGGAGCGATTTTCCGCCCCAGGCCGTTTTGATAATCAACACCGGTTCTTGCAAGAGCTTCTGGATCGTAATTCCGAACGTGAATTCCGGTCCGATCTTCCCTTCGTTCTGCTTCAGCTGGCGCCGCGCTCCATAACCGGAGGTCAACCGACCAAACAATTCTTGAGAAGTATCTGGCCCAACCAAACTGGAAATCCAGACCTGGTCGCAGACCCGGGGCTGGCCATCGGGCCCCAACATATCTTTCAGCAGCGGTGCGGTGTTGGAGTCCATAGCCAAGTGCGGAAAC
>JANQOL010000099.1 GCA_028289675.1 Pirellulaceae bacterium | reverse complement strand
GCTGGGCCCATTATCCACGATGACGGCCGCGGCAATGGGAGCGGTTTGATCCGTGCTGGGGACCGTCGGCCCGGATGTCAGCGTTCGATAACCCCACAGACCAGCGGAGATCCACAATGCGGCAGCCACAATCGCGGCCGTCAGCCAGACAGTCGATGGACGACGAGTAGCATAAGCGACTGCTGCGATCAGACTGGCCAGCGAGGCGGCCAAACCCACGCCACTGACGCCCAAGACATTTCCCAGAGCCGCGCTGTGCACGCGCGGACGTGACAGAGCCATGGCCAGCGCCGCCAGCAACAGGATCCTGAGCAGCAGCAATAAAAAGTGCCGGAGTCTCCAACTGGTGCTTTTCTCTTGCCGAGTCTCCCGCACAAAACGCAGCGCTGGAAAATCGATCAGCTGCGGCTGTCGCTGGCCAAAGAGATGCAGCATGATCGGGACCGTGATAGCGGCCAATCCGGCAAGCAGCGACAGGTGCAGGAAGCTCATCGAGATAAGTTGCGTTTTCGAGGACCGCGAGAACTGGTAGACACCCGTATTCTACTCTGGGAACCGAAGGCAGTCGTACGCGCTGCAAGGTAGCCGGCCGGTGTCACGAAACCCCAGGGACCACTCAAACTACAGGCAAAGGGCCTAAAAACGATTGCGACGGCTAATCAAGTACTCCATCAGCGCCTTGTCATAAGGCTGGCTGGTATCTAGGGGCACATAGTCAATTCTGGATTCGCTCAGTTCTTGATCGAGCCGCGCGCGAAAGTTCTGAATCGTCTCACGATAGGCTTCCGCGGCGTCCGCCGCGCGAACCGGTTCAGTGCTGCCCGTTTCAGGATCGCGCAATTGCAGCATGCCTTGAAAGGGAAACGTCACTTCGGCTTCGTCCAAGATGTGAAAGACGATGATGTCGTGTCCGGAATGCCGCAAGTTCCGCAGCGCACGCAGCATGGGCGCTTCTTCGGTCAAGAGATCGCTAAACAACACGATCAAACTACGGTGTCGCAGCATGGCGGCCAACTGGACTAGCGAGCTGGCCAGGTCGGTTTCACCGGCCACCTGCAATTGAGTCAGCTGGCTGAGAATCGTGGGCAATTGGCTACGGCGACTGCGGGGCGGCACACTTGCGCCCAGCTTGGTATCAAAAGTGACCAAACCCACTGGGTCCTGTTGTTGGATCATCAAATAGGCCAGCGCGGCGGCCAGGCAAATCGAATAGTCCAATTTTGTCAGCTGCTGTCGATGGGTGTAGTCCATGGACTGGCTCAAATCGATGGCCAAATAGCATGTCAAATTGGTTTCGGATTCGAACTTCTTGACGTAGTACTTGCCGGTCTTGGCATAGGCTACCCAGTCGATGTCTTTGGGGTCATCACCGGGCGCGTAGCGGCGATGTTCGCTGAATTCGACGCTAAAGCCATGAAAGGGACTCGCGTGCAGGCCTTGCAAAAATCCACGCACGACCATCTGTGCACGGAGATCCAAGCGTTTGATCTGCGCCGCCAGTTCAGGTTTCAGGTATTGTTCTACCGCGACCATCTTGTGTATCTCTTGCTGACTAAGGCGAGTCGCCCGGAGGTCGCGTTAGTAGCGTCAATGAAGTCATGGATATGCGTCCCAAACCGTGCACTGAAAAGCAATGCGACTTGCGATGGATGCGGCTTGCACGAGCAGGCCGCGCAAGCCCTGAGCCGCGTCCGTCGAGGCCGTGTTACTGGCTTTGCACCGGCGGCGCGGTGGGTTGGTCCCCTGCGAACTTGGGCACTTCCGGTTCGGGAATTTCTTGCACCAGCCGCTCGATGACCTTCTCACTGCTCATGCCTTCGGCCTGTGCTTGGAAGTTGGTACTCACGCGGTGCCGCAGCACGGGCACGGCTACTTTGCGGATGTCTTCCACGGCAATGCTGAAGCGTCCATCCATGGCAGCCATGGCTTTGCCACCGTTGATTAAGAACTGGCCCGCGCGGGGACCGGCGCCCCAATCCACCAACTCGCGTACGAATTGCGGAGCGCGCTCGTCAGCCGGTCTCGTGGCGCGGACTAAGTGGGCGACGTATTTGACGACAAACGGGCTAACGGCCACGCTCTGCACCAGCTTCTGAATGTTGATGATGGCCCGCGCCGACAGAATCTTGGTGACCTCCGGTTTTTCATTGCGAGTGGTCGCCAGCAGGATCTGCTCTTCCTCGTCGGCCGTCGGGTAACCCACCTTGATGTTGAACATAAAGCGATCGAGCTGGGCTTCGGGCAGCGGGTAGGTGCCCTCTTGTTCGATTGGGTTTTGGGTGGCGATCGTAAAGAATGGATCCGGCAAATCGTAGGTCGTGCGACCCACGGAGACTTCTCGCTCTTGCATGGCTTGTAGCAATGCGGCTTGCGTCTTGGGCGGCGTTCGGTTGATCTCGTCCGCCAACAGGATGTTCGTGAAGATAGGACCTTCGACGAATCGAAACTGCCGGCGGCCGGCATCGTCTTCATCCAGCACGTTCGTGCCCGTGATGTCTGAGGGCATTAGGTCGGGAGTGAACTGAATGCGGTTGAAGTCCACGTCCACAATGCGCGCCAACGAGCTGACCATCAGTGTCTTGGCCAATCCGGGTACGCCCTCCAACAAACAATGTCCGCGCGTGAAGATGGCGGCCAACAGTTGCTCGATCACATCGCCTTGACCAATGACAACTTTGGCCAATTCTTGACGCATCGTATCGCGATGCTCGCGGAACTCACGCAGTAGGTCGCCAACATTCTTGGGCTTGTTTTGAGCAGGTCGATTCGACACGTGGCGTTCCTGGGGTGGTCTCAAGATCGAGCAAGACAAGGGGTGTTTGCGCTGCGTCGTCTGTTCCTGGATGAGCGATGATTCAACGCATCTGACGCCGGACACGAAACACAGCGGCTATACTTGAACTCATGTATTCTCGTCTATCGCTCCATGCATGGGGACCCGCCATGAACCGTTCAGGCGTCGGATTCACGACTTCCTTAGCGATTTTAGCGATTTTGCTTGTCGGCGATCCGGTTCATGGGCAAGCCATCAACGCCGCTCGGGTCCAGAAATCCATTGACGAAGCGGTCGGGTTTCTGCTGGAGAAGCAGCAGCCCGACGGGGGTTGGCCTCAATTTCAGCGTGAATATCCGCTGGGCGTTTCTTCGTTGGTCACTTTGGCGTTACTCAACGCCGGTCTGTCGCCTGAACATCCCGCCGTCTCGCGCGCTCTGGGCTACATCAGTTCGCGTGACTTGTCCAAGACCTACACCATTTCTCTGCAGACGATGGCATTGTGCGCGGCCAACCCGCGGCGATATGCCAATCAGATCAAACGCAACACTGTGGCACTGGTCCGTTCTCAGGCGGGCAACGGAGGCTGGGGTTACGGTGAAGGCCGCGGAGGCAGCACGGATCCATCCAACAGTCAGTTCGCGCTGTTGGCTCTGCACGAAGCCCAGCGGGTGGGTGTCAAGTTCCCAGACAACACCTGGGAGAAGGTGTTTATGAAGGCCCGTAAGTACTGGGTGGACGCGCAGAATAGAGACGGCAGCTTTTCCTATTCAGGAGGTGACCGTGGACGTGGCAGTATGACCTGTGCGGGAATCGCCTCCTTGGTCATCGTGGGCGCGCAACTGGAAGGGTTGGAAAGCTCTGCCGGAAAAACAGTGCAATGCTGCGGAGCCGACCGCACTGATCGTGATCGTATCGAGCTGGCCGTGGCATGGCTGTCGCGCAATTTCACCGTGCGAGCCAACCCCAACTATGGCCACTACCACCTGTACTACATCTACGCCCTCGAGCGCGTCGGACGGTTGACCGGTCGACGCTTTATTGGACAACACGACTGGTACCGCGAGGGCGCGGATCATCTGATTGGGATGCAGAGTCTAGACGGACGAATCGTCGCCAAGGGAACTAGTTTCCAAGGCAACGAGTATTCCGAGACAGCCTTTGCTTTGCTGTTTCTATCCAAGGGCAAACGGCAAATCATTGTCAATCGATTGCAGTATGACGGCGTCGAAGGAGACTGGAATCATCACGCGACGGCGATTCAAAACCTCACCGCCCATACCGAAAAAGCTTGGAAACGTGACCTGGCGTGGCAAAACATCGATTTGACGCAGTCCAGAGTCGAAGATCTGCTGGAAACACCCGTGTTGTTCATGAGTGGCACGCGCGTGCCCGATCTAACGCTGGCGGACAAACGTCTGATCAAAGAGTACGTCGAACAAGGGGGATTCTTGTTTGTCGAAGCGTGCCGTGGCAACGGATGCGACGGGCGCCGGTTCGAAGAGTACTTTCGCAAGCTCGTGGTTGACATGTTCGATCAGCCGTTGGAGAAGCTGCCCCCCGATCATCCCATCTGGTTCGCGGAAAG